>DATBUB010000264.1:0-3390 GCA_036516555.1 Bacillaceae bacterium | reverse complement strand
CATCTCGTTTATCATCATGTACTCCATGTCTCCGGTGCTTGCAGGGATTTTCATCAAAGGTGCAGAAACGAAACAGAATTTTACCGTCGATGATGTAACGAAGGTCATGAGAGCGGTCAGCTTTGCGCTCATCATTATACCGGTCATGAGCCTGATTCGAGGGTTTTTCCAAGGTCATCAATCCATGGGTCCATCTGCTGTTTCCACGGTTGTGGAGCAGATTGCAAGGATTGCATTTCTGTTGGCAGGAGCCTTTGTCGTCCTATATGTAATGAAGGGCGGGATTGTGAATGCCATCAGCGTGGCGACTTTTGCGGCATTTATCGGCGGACTTGCCAGTCTTGCCGTCCTCCTCTGGTATTGGAAGAAGAGGAAACCGGGTCTCGATGAACAGCTTAAACAGGATAAGGGAACGATGGATGTCTCACTTGTGGACATGTATAAAGAAATCATCGTATATGCCATTCCTTTTGTCCTCGTGGGGATTGCCAACCCGCTGTTCCAGTTCATCGATCAGCTGACGTTTACTAGAGCCATGGCTGAGGCGGGGAGGCAGACGGATGCTCTTAGCAATTACGGGATTTTAAGCATGACGACACATAAGCTGGTCATCATACCCGTCTCATTGGCAACTGCATTTGCCCTTACGATTGTGCCGATGGTTACCCAGTCATTTGTAAAAGGTGACAGGCAAGCCATGTTCAAGCAGCTGAATCAGACGTTTCAGGTTCTTCTGTTCATTACGATGCCGGCAGCAATCGGACTCGCCTTGCTGGCTGATCCAGCGTATACACTTTTTTATGAATTTAATGAATATGGAGCGCATGTGCTCAGGACCTATGCACCGGTTGCCATTCTTTTTGCCCTGTATGCTGTGACGGCGGCTATCATGCAAGGCATAAACGAACAGCGTTATACTGTGCTGAGCCTTCTGGTCGGGCTTCTCATCAAATTGAGCCTGAATATCCCGCTCATCAAGGCATTCAATACAGAAGGAGCGGTGTATGCGACTGCATTGGGTTATGCTGCAGCCATCATGATTAACTTTATCGTGATTAAAATGTTTTCAGGTTACCCCTTCAGGCTTGTGGCCAGAAGGAGCCTGCTGATCATCATTTTCAATGTTCTGATGGCGGTGCCTGTTTATTTTGCCTACAAAGGACTGCTCCATATACTGGCACCGGAAGCAAAGCTTCAATCAGTGGTCATTCTTGCTTTATGTGCATTGCTCGGCTTGGCCATTTATGGATATTTGGGACTTAAATCGGGCCTTGCTGACAGACTCTTTGGCTCAAAACTGGAAAAACTGAAAAGGAAACTCCGTATGGAGTGAATGAAAGCATGACTGGCTGGAATCTGCTGTAACATTGATTCAGCCAGTCATTGTCTATATCCTCAATAATACGTCCCGGTTTCGTATTCGGGCCGTCCGGGAAACCCATACTGGCTTTCGAGTCTTGTAACACGCCTGTTCAGACGATTCACTTCCCGTTCCAGCCGCTCAACCCGCCGCTCCAAGCGATTCAGCCTTTGGTTTACCCCTGTATCTCCGGGAAAACCAGGGAAAAATTGCTGACCGGGTGCTCCGCCTGGCATCTGCTGTCTGTAGTCCATTTGTATTCAGCTCCATTCATTTAGTTCCTGCATCATCAGCCTATGTCAGAGCGGAAATTGTGTTTGGGCGAAGGCCCATATTAGGAGTTTTTTTGGGAGGAGGAAAAAAATGCGATTAGACAAGCTTTTGGCAAACATGGGATTTGGAAGCAGAAAAGAAGTGAAAAAGCTTTTGAAAGACGGCGGCGTCACCGTAAACGGCGAGGCGATCAAGGACGGCAAATTACATGTGGATCCTGCTGAAGATTCCGTGTTGGTTTTGGGGGAAGAAGTGCACTACAGGGAATATATATATTTGCTGCTGAACAAGCCCCAAGGCGTGATATCGGCTACCGAGGACCTTCGCGAGCAAACAGTGATTGACCTGCTGGATCCCGAGGATGCCATTTTGAGCCCGTTCCCGGTGGGACGCCTGGACAAAGATACGGAAGGCCTCCTGCTGTTGACAAATGACGGACAATTGGCGCATATGCTGCTTTCCCCTAAAAAACATGTCCCAAAGACGTACTTTGCCGTCATCAACAGCGAGGTCACCGAAGCTGATGTGGAGGCATTCCTTCACGGAGTTGTTTTGGATGACGGGTATCATACAAAACCCGGGAAGCTTTCCATTATTAAATCTGGTTTGCGTTCCGATATCGAGCTGACCATAACTGAGGGGAAATTTCATCAGGTCAAAAGGATGTTTGAGGCTGTCGGAAAGAAGGTTTTGTTCCTGAAGAGGATTTCGATGGGTCCGCTCATGCTTGATGAGGGTCTGAAGCCCGGGGAATACCGGGAGCTGACCGACGAGGAAGTGGAGCAGTTAAAGGAGTACACGCCCTGATCCGTATGACGGAATCCGTCTATTGAAAGGTACAAATAAGAAAGAGCTGGCGTTGGTGGCGCAGCTCTTTTTGTCATTTTGGGGTTATGAAGTTAATTTGACTTTTTTCTCGGTGGTTGTCCATTTCCCGCGATGCGGGCTGCTGATCAGGTCATTGTATTCCAACACATTCAAATCCCTTTGAATGGTGCGAGGTGTGCTCCCGAATTCATCTGCCAGCTCCCGTGTCGTTACGGTGCCGTTTTCCTTGATGAACATGTAGATATCCTTAATTCGGGTGAGCATTCTGTTAGTAGAAGGTTTCACAAAACCACTCCCTCATCTTGAATTTCCCTTGGCAGATGCAGCGGTTGGCTTATGGCCCCGGACAAAACGGAGGCACTACAGTGCGTTTTCTTCCGTATAGACAACTCCTTTATTGATCAAAACTCATAATTATAACTATCGGACAACTTTATTTTACCTTTTTTGCCGGCAATTTAAAAGGGCAAAACAAATGGGATTAACTGGTGGGTGAATTGTGTGGGTGCCAGGCACCCGCGCAACTCCGGAACTATTCTGAATTGCTTGGGTGCCAGGCACCCAAACAATTACGGATAAAACCGACGGTGACTGCGTTGAATGTGTCAGGCTGGTCGATGTTGCAGACATGGCCAGAGTTTTGGATGGTCACGAGCTGCAATTCCGGCTGCTTTACAACGAGTTCCCTTACAGGAGCAAGGAACAGGTAATCCTGTTCTCCCATGACAAACAGGGTGGGCACTTGGTTTACCTGGAGCTGCAATGACTTAAGATAGGGATTGATTGATTTTGTCAGTGCAAACCAGCGGATAAATTCCTTTTGGCACATTTTTTTCGCCTGGTTGATGAAGGCCATCCGGGATTCCTTGTGATTGGACCGCGGCATTAAGATCCATGCATACAGGCTGTAAAGCAGCATATAAGGGACA
>DATBUB010000263.1:0-7674 GCA_036516555.1 Bacillaceae bacterium | reverse complement strand
ATAATTATATTGAACCATATATTTGTATTTTTATTCATTTACGCGTCCCGTTTTTTACACAAAAGCAGACAAGAAAAACCAACTTTTTTCCTATTCCACTGGCAAGCAGTCCCTTCTTTTGGACCGTTTCCAAATGCCTTTAATCTACAAATAATCAGTTATTACGCTCTATGTACGCGCTTTCATAAAGAGGATAACATAGATGATGAACAATAAAAAAATAAGAAGGTTAAATGGAGGGATTTGATTGAAAAAGAAGGTTTTGGCGTTATCATTGACCGGTTTGCTTGCTGCTTCGGGTGCCATGGCGGGAGGTTCGGTTTATGCTGTCGGCGAAGGGCCGAATTATAATGGCCACGAATCCGTGCAGACATCCATCCTGCATACATATGACGAAATGGTGGATTTCTTGAAAAAGCAAGAGCAAAAACAAAGCTCCATGCAATTGGAAGTCATCGGCCAAACCATGAAAGGCCGGGATATTTATCTTGTGAAGTACATAAAAAATCCAGCCAATCCAACGATACTTTTCTTGACTCAGCAGCACGGAAATGAGCAGCTGACCACGGAAGGCACGCTGGAATTCATCAAACATCTAGGAACCGGCAAGACAAAAGGAGTTCTCGATAATGTCAATGTTCTGATCGTTCCTATGCTGAATGCAGACGGCGCGATGGGTGATGTGGATTTCTCACTGGATGACTATGTTGCAGACGGCGGAAGGCATTTAACACGCTATAATGCTGTCGGAGCGGATTTAAATCGTGACCATGTTGACAAAATCTATCCCGAGACCATCGCCCTTCATCAAAACGTTTTGCAAAAATATGACATTGACTACATGATTGACTTGCACCACCAGGGGGCACAAAGTGAGCGAGACGGAAAGCTGGTTTCCGGTTCGATCCTGTATCCAACCAATCAAAACGTAAAACCGGAAGTGCTGGAAAAGTCCAAAAAGCTGGGAGCTGTCGTCTTTAACGCCATAGACACCAAAGGATGGGGACACCTTGGCAAGTACAGCGGCGGATCCGGGGAGAACATCGGGCGGAATGGTGCAGCTGTACAATATGATATTTCCACACTTTTATTTGAAATGCGCGGCATGAGCGACCATTTCTATGAGTCCTATGTGCTGGGACAAAAGAGCAACGGCTATTTGATTAAGCAGACCATCACAACGCTGGATGCTACGGTGAGAGCCATCGCAGACGGCTCGATTGAATCAGCGGACACCAGCTTCTGGGACACCCTTCCATACCAAAATACAAGGTCTTCTGAAGAAGATGATGAATAAAGAAGAAAGCGGCCGGTGCGGCCGCTTTCTTTCATGGTTTATTTCCAGTTACATAGGTCCCTGCAATTAAATCGTGGATCGCCCTCTTGTCTTCGCGAATCCCTACCATGAAGGCACTGACAATAACGCCTATTCCAAGTGTGACCGCATAAATAAGGCCTCCAACAAGAGTGCGAAGGGCCATCGTTCCGATGGTGACGTTGCTGCCATCGAGTTTGACGATCCTAACACCCAAAGCTCTTTTTCCAACCGTATAACCCGCCCAAACTGCCGGAACAATCAGGGTATACAAGAAAGAGAGTGATGTGCTGATGACATCATCATCCGCATCTCCTGCGATTAGGAATGCGATCAGTGTACTTGGGATCGCAATAATAATTCCGTCTAAAAGCGATGCACCTAATCTCTTCCAAAATCCTGCTGGGTTGCTAACCATGATACGCACTCCTTTTTCATGAATTATATTATTTCTATTCTAAATTATAACATTTTGCTGAGAATTACCAACCCTATTTCCACTTCTCACCCACCTCGGCAGTTTTTTGGAAATAAATAAAAGGGAGCATGCCTTTTGTGGCTGCTCCCTTCCTTAATTGTGCGGGTGCCAGATTCAGGCACAATTCTCAATTTTCGCAATTGACCCGAAGTTGTTTGGGTGCCAGGCACCCGATCAACTTTAGTTTTTCACGCCGACGATCAACGGAACGAGTTCCTGCCTGTCCACATCGACGAGGCCCAAGTCGGTGATTTTCGCTTTAGGGATGACCGGCAGGGTCACGACGATCATGCGGTGAATCGGGTTTTTGCCCGGCATAATGTCTTTTTGAAGGTTTTCGACAAAGTCCTCAATGACCGGGGACAATTGCTCAGCGGAATCAAGGCTCATCAATCCTGCCAATGGAAGCGGGATATGTGCTACCACCTTGCCGTCCTTCACCGCGATCATGCCGCCATTCCGTTTTTTCAGCTCATTTGCAGCCATGGCCATATCTTCTTGGTTTACGCCAAGTACAGCCAGATTGTGTGAGTCATGAGCGACAGTTGTAGCTACTGCACCCTCCACTACACCAAACCCAGCTAAAATGCCGTGGGAACGGTTCTCGTTCTTTCCATGTCTATGGAAGACACCGATCAAGTTGAGGGGGCCTTTCTTCCCTTCATAGGCCTCAAGGACGAGGCGCCCGTTTTCTACAGGAAGTGTCACTTCCAGGAAGTTCGTTGGAATTCCCGGTGCATAATCATACTCTATTGCCCTCACTGTTGCCTCGGAAACCTCTGGTTCTTCAATTACAATGCTGAAATCATCCGCTTTCAGCTCGGGGATCTGTACCGTATCCAGGTATGGATCAGGCGTTGCCATTTGAGGCTGCTTTTTAATGAGTTTGCCTTCTTTGACAATATGCTCTCCCGATATTAAAACATCGGATACAACCGCTGATTCGAGATTTTCCATAAGCACCACATCCGCCAGCCTTCCCGGCGCAATTGCTCCAATATCATATCTTTCAAGGCGGTTCGCGGCATTCAAGGTTGCATACCGGATGGCATCTACCGGTTTGATTCCTTCCTCTATTGCCCTGCGAACGATGTGATTCATGTGTCCCTTCCTCAGCAGGTCATGTGCAATGACATCATCGGAGCACAGACAAACATTCGGCAAATATCCTTTGTCCCTGATTACTTCTGCAATGGGAGCCATATTAAAAGAAAAAGAACTTTCCCTTATTTCCACATACATGCCCGCTTGGAGCTTTTCCAGAGCTTCTTCCCCTGTCCGGCATTCGTGATCCGAATTGACCCCCGTTACGAGGTAGGCAGACAAATCCCTTCCCGATACGGTTGGGGCATGGCCCTGCGCCACTTTTCCGGATCGTTCGGCCGCTTCCAAGACGCCCATCATTCTTTCGTCTTCCTCTATGACACCCACATAGTTCATCACTTCCGCAAGCCCGTCAATATCCTCCCACAGCATCATCCTGTCAAGGACCTCGGGAGTGAAATCGGCCCCTGCCGTCTCAACTGCCGGAGCTGCCGGTATGCAGGAAGGGGCAAACGTCATAACACGGAGATCAAGCTCCTTGCTCGCATCGATCATATATCGTACTCCATCTTCTCCCAGGACATTGCCGATTTCATGGGGATCCGTCACGATGGTGGTGGTTCCATGAGGCAGAACCACTTCGGCATAAGCACTCGGAGTGAGCATGCTGCTTTCAATATGCACATGGGTATCAATAAACCCGGGTACAGCAAATTTCCCTTGGCCATCCAATATTGTTTTGGCTTCCAATGTTGTTTCACCGGGTCTAGTCACATATGCGATTTTTCCTTTATACACACCGATGGCACAGGGGTAAATTTCGCCTGTAAACACATTAACGAGCTGTATATTTTCGATGGCCAGGTCAAGTTCCTTATCTCCTCTGGCTGCGGCAATCAATTCTCTGTTCAATCTTGACTCCTCCATTCTGTTTTTTCAGCAAGCTTATCCTATGAGTATAACCTTATTTTAACCAGAGGTAATAAATTAAAGGCACGCAGAAAATAATCAAACCCACAGGAATCTCTCTCAGCTTGCCGGAAAGTATTTTCATCATGGCGTAAGTTAAAATCCCGATCACGATTCCGTTTGCAATGCTGAAGGATAGACCGGTGATGATGATAGTCATGAATGCCGGAATCATTTCATCTGTTTTTTCAAAATCAAGGTCCTTCATCGTTGTCAGCATGCTTAGGCCGATGGCGACTAATGCAGGGGCCGTAGCAACGGACGGAATCATTAAAAATAACGGTGTAAACAGCAGTGCCGCAAAAAAGAAAATCCCTGTCCAGACAGCGGTCAAACCGGTGCGTCCTCCCACCTCCACTCCGCTGGCAGACTCGATGAATGTGGTTACCGTCGTCAAACCTCCTGCAGCACCGGCTACTGTTCCGGCAGCATCCACCAAGAAAGGTTTTTTGATATCCGGCAAGTCTCCGTTTTTATCAAGCAGTCCGGCTTTTCCGCCGACTCCGAGGACCGTACCCATCGTTGAAAAGAAGTCACTTGTAAAAAAGGTGAACAAAAGCGGTATATAGGCCAATTGCAGGGCCGTTTTCCAATCCACTTCAAAGAAGATGGGACCTGGGTTTGGAGGCAGGACAAACCAGTCTGTTGGCATCTTGGTGATTCCCATCGGAATTCCAATAAGGGTGGTGATGAGGATACCATAAAGCACCCCTCCCCGAACATTCCTCGCCATGAAAGCGAAGGTGATTGCCATCCCGATGATTGCCAGGAGTACAGTGGAATCGTGAAATGAACCCAGCTTCAGATTTCCGCCGCTCTCATTCAATATGATCAGCTTTGCCTGTGTAAGGCCGACCCCGATGATGAAAAGACCCACGGCACTTCCTATTGCGAGCTTGATATTCTTCGGAATGAGCTTGGCGATCGCCTCCCTGATTCCGAATAAAGTCAGCAGCAAAAAGATGATACCGGCAATAAATACCATGCCCAATCCCGTTTGCCAGGTGGCAATGCCTCCGGCAACGATGGTGTAAGCAAAGAAGGCATTCCCCCCCATGCCTGGCGCCAGGGCAAATGGACGGTTAGTATAAAGGCCCATGATAATAGTGAACAGCCCGGAAATAAGGATGGTGGATACCATGACCGCCCCTGCCGGCATTCCAGCAGCCTTCATTAAATTCGGGTGTACGATGATGATATATGCCATTGTCAAAAAGGTTGTAAAGCCTGCAGTCATTTCGGTTTTAACATTTGTGCCAAACTTGCTGAGGTTAAATTGTTTCTCCAGCCATGACGCCACGATGTATTCCCCCTAAAATGTTTTTTACTTCACTTTTATAACACGGGGGCTCAAATCCTGTCAAACACGTTTCTTAACATTCTATTGAAATAACATTAAATTGTTCGTGTTTAAATCGTTTTCAATTTATAATTAAAATCATTAACAAATATTGTTCGTTAATGACATTATTTACTGATAAAATGCTTTTTTTACAAATACTGTACATTACAAAACAAGACTGCACCTTTAAAAGGTGCAGCTTAGTCGAGATATCCGTCAACCCAGCTGGGGACAGCGCTTGTGCATTTCCTCAATGAACGTTTCTTTATTCTCCGGCGAAATGGTGACACTTCCGAGCCAGCCTGTTTTATATTGAATTTCAAGGGCATCCCTAGAGGACAGGATTCTGTAACCAGAGAAAATATTGCCGGTTTCAAAGATACGTGTAATTTCGCTATAAGGGATGCGGCTCCGAAAGGGCCCTCCCCTTACGAGTAAATGGTCCTCTGTACATACATATTCTATATCCCGCCAACTCCAAATGATCAATGTCGATGAGGCAACAAAGAGCAAGACTGCAATCACAACCCCACCCCAGTCAGTCAAAGGGGCAAAAAACAATTCATAGACAACCGGCCAGAGTGTTGCCGCCGCAATAATCAAAAGAGCCAGAAACATGAAATTGGTGACATAGCCATCCCTTTTTGCTCTAAATCTCATCGGCCTCACTCCCATTAATCATAATCACGCAAATCAAGCAGGGTGTCCAAGCTGTCAAAAGTGTCACTTTCCATGAGACGGCATAGCTTCGCCGCCGTTTCTTCCGGTGTGCTCAGCAGCCCCTGCTCTTTATATCCAATAAACCTATTCAGCTGTTCAAAATCCCTCTCATCAGAAGCACGGATCTTTTCCTGCATTCCTGTGTCAATAATCCCCGGGGCAACCGAGACGATCTTGACTCCAAAAGGGTCCTTCTGCTGTTCTTTTGCAACAACAAGAGAGTACCGGTCCAGTCCCGCTTTGCCCGCACAATAGCTGCTCCAGCCCGTATAAGATTTTCTTCCGGCTCCGGAAGAAATATTGATGATCCTTTTTGTAATTTGTTTATCCTTTAACATGCGAATAAAGGCTGAACTTAGCAGCATCGGTGCCGTCAAGTTAACCTGAATACTATTTGCCAGAGAAACAGGGTCATTATCCTCCGTTTTTCCTATTGGTTCAATTACGCCTGCGTTGTTGATAAGGGTGGCTGATTCCATCTCTTCCGGCAATGCGGACAGGATTTTTTCTATTTCACCCGAAATCCTGCTAGTATCAGCCAAATCCATTGTTATAAAGGCCAATTTAATCTCCATCTGTTCTGCTTCCTTAATGAGTTCCTCTTTCCTTGAGCGGGCAATACATATCAATTTGTTCCTTTTGCCAAGCAATTTTTTGCTTAAAGCAAGGCCAATACCCTTTGAAGCACCTGTAATGATATACACATTCATGTTTATTACACCTTCCTTATGCAACGACATCAACAGTCCATTTAACAATTATACGGATTGGTTAGAAGAAAGTTCCCTTTTTAGGTATGTGTGCATAATTAAAAATCATTCGCTTCATGATAGACAAAGAAAGAATAAACATGGAAATGAGGATGGACATATGTTCTATTACAAACAAGAATTGATCAACATCATCGTACCGGACAAACCGGACCCGGAAGCAGCCAGGGTCATGCAGGAGATTCTGGGCGGACACTTTGGAGAAATGCGGACCATGATGCAGTTTTTCTTCCAAAGCAATAATTTCCGCGGAAAAGACACGCAGTTCCGTGATTTGATCCGGGGTGTTTTTCTTGAGGAGCTGGCCCACGTGGAGCTCGTACAGAACACGATCAATGCGCTGCTGAACGGCTCCGGAGAATCCATGATGCCGGGCAATTCAGGGATGGACGGCGCTCCGCTTGACGAAGCGGTCAGACATGCCAACCCGCACCATTACATCATTGGTGCCCAGGCATCTTTGCCGGTTGACGCGGCGGGCAATCCATGGAACGGCTCCTGGGTGTACAGCCATGGAAACCTGATAGGCGACCTGCTGGACAACCTTGTGCTTGAATCTACCGGCGTTCTGCAAAAAAGCAGAATATACGAAATGAGTTCAAACAAGACCTTCAGGGAAACACTGGCTTTCCTGATCGTCCGGGATAATGCACACCAAAATGCCTTTGCCAAAGCGCTTGAAACATTGGGTGTAGATTGGGGCAAGCTCTTCCCTGTACCCAACTACGACCTCAATAAATATCCGGAATGCAGGAAATATGTAGAGATGGGCTTCCACAATGCCCAGTTTAACTTCAGGCTGGATCCAACCCGGATTGCGGAGATCTTCTCGGGCCAAAGCCCAAGCCGCAATGATGGAGAATTGAAGGTGGTGGACCCACCGCAAGGTTTCCCGGTTCCCGTAATGCCTGAAATGCCGAATGAGCACAGCCCTGGAATCAGCGATTTAAATCGATAATTTGGGGCTCGCTGATTCATTTAACGCAAAAACCCGCAGACAAAATGTCTGCGGGTTTTTCATTGGTATGATGCTGAC
>DATBUB010000262.1:0-6556 GCA_036516555.1 Bacillaceae bacterium | reverse complement strand
CTGCAATCAAAATCGGCATTTTGTGTGCTTTTTTTAAGGCGTGTAAATACCCGGCATAATTATTCGGTTTCCCGCGATGATCTTTGTACGCTGTGTACGCCTCATCCAGACCCAAGAAATCAGGGTAATAAGGATAGACGTGATAGGAAGCAAACATGCCAGCCTCTTCTGCAAATTCTTTTGCAAAGATATTGTTGGGATCAACCGTTGCCAGGTCTTCCTGTTCGAGAGGCTCTGCAGGATGATCCAGCAAATCGGTAGATACCCAGTTTGTAAAGCTCACGGGCCTTATCGTTTGATATGTCTCAATTTCATATTTAACAAGTTCGTCAAGCTGCCAGGCGAGCCATTGCTCCATTCCGTTTCCGTCCTTGGAATATATATAGGACCCGCTGAAATCAGGGCGATCCTGATATTTTTTTGTCATATTATCTACCATGTACGGATACCACTCAATTCCGATAATCCAGCCGATTACGTATGGGGAAACATCAGAGTGATATTCTCCATAAGCATGTCCCCGCTCTTGCTTGACGCTTGCGTTTCCATGAATGGCATCGGCGATCTTTTTGAATTCTGCCTGGAACTTATCGGTGATATCGGGGGTGAAGGCATCCAATGTCTCCGTCAGCGGTTCCTCATCGATCCAGACGCCATGGAAGAGGTAAAGAGGCTTTTCGTGAGATTCGTTATAGCGTTTCAAAGCCTTATAAAATCCGGGAGGGTGCAGGGTATAAATCCGGATCGCATTGGCGTTCATTTCCCCGATCTGTTCGAACCAACGGTAATACTCTTCCTCTGTGATGGCTGCCTCTCCGGGAAAATAACCGGGTTTTCCCATGCCGATATTAACACCCTTAATCGTCAGCGTTTCCCATGTTCCATTTTGATAGATTTCAAATTTGTCATTATAAACACGGGAACGGTAAGAGATCCCTCCGCTTTCAGCATAGGCAGGTTTTATTGCCGTCATTTCTTCCTCCTTTTCTGCAGTGAACTGAAACCATCCGATCGTTAAAGAGATTGCAGCAACCAGTACAGCTGCCGAGATAAGCATATATTTTTTCAGGTTGAACACCTCATCATAAGTAAATTTATTCCTATTATAAGCAAAAAACAGCAACAATGGAGAGTTCTGAAAATAAAAATATTACTCGGTTGCAAAAATGACTGACGCTGAAATTTTGTTCATTTATTCAGCTTTCTAACAATAAGAAAGGCAGAAAAACCAATTATGCTGCCTCTCCCTCATTTAAATATTCCGCCCATTTAACCGATACACACCTTGTAGCAACGTTCCCATCCCAAAACTGAGCAAATTTTTCAAAAATGATTGACAGGCATCTGGCAAAAGAGGTAAATTAAAACTACGAAGTGAACATTTATTCAGTATTGCACATATGTGCAAGTCGTGTTTCAAAAGGGGGGGTCCAGTGGATAAAGAACGCCTCAGATTAATGGTCAAAGTGTGTCAGCAATACTTTCAGGATGGTCTTAATCAGCAGGAAATCGCCAAGAAATATGGAATGTCAAGGTCTCAGGTGAGCCGGATGATTTCAGCTGCAAAGGCTGAAGGCATCGTGGAAATCACCATCCGCAACCCATTCAGTGATGAATCCGCACTGGAGAAAGAAATGATAGAGAGGTTCAGCCTAAGGGACGCTATCGTTGTGGATGTAACGGATTTGGATGATATGATGGCCGAAACCTTGGTTGCCCAGGCAGGGGCCGCTTTTTTTGAAAGTATTGTAAAAAGCGGGGACACCATTGGAGTGATGGCCGGAAAATCCATTGCCGCCTTGGTCAGGGAGTTCAAGGACCCGCAGAAGAAGGATCTCCATTATATCCCGCTTGTCGGAGGGTGGGGTTCGGAAGGTCTGGACTGGCATGCCAATACCAATGCCCAGATTGCCGCTAAAAACACAAAAGGCAGTTATTCTGTTCTCCATTCTCCTGCGGTTGTGACATCAGCGGAAACGAAAGAAACTTTGCTTAGGGAACCCGAGATTTCAAGCATTTTGAAAAGCTACACAGAACTGGATGCTGCTTTGGTAGGGATAGGGGAAATTTCAAAGGATGCTACACACGTCATATCCACGAACATGAAGGAGGAAGAGCTCCAAGCCCTTGAGAAGGAAGGAGCCATTGCGAGTCTCGGAACCATCTTCATTGACCGGATTGGACAGGCTCTGCCGACCGCTTTTTCCGAAAGGATGATTGGAATTTCGGGAAGCGATTTAAAGAAGGTGCCAGTTGTGATTGCTGCCGCAAGGGGATCCCTCAAAGTGGAAAGCATCCATGCGGCACTGGCCGGAGGCTGGACAGACGTCCTGGTAACGGATATGGATACGGCGAAAGCGATCATCAGCAAGTCAAAATCAAAATGAGTTAGGGGTATGTTTTCATGAAAAAGTTTATCACCATCATGAGTGCCATTATGCTGTTGCTCGTCATGAGCGCATGCGGCAAAAAGGAAAGCGGAAGCGAAAGCAAAAAAGAGGATAAGAAAGTGGCCATATTAACACCGTTTCTGTCCTCTGTCACAACCAAACAAATGGTGGACGAAATTGAAAAAGGCGCCAAAGACAAAGGCTGGACCGTCAATACAATTGATACAAACGGTGATGTAGGGGCTCTTGCTTCCCGCATGGAGGACGTCATTTCTTCCAATGTAGATGCCATTGTCCTGGTCAGCACAGATCCAAACCAAGTGAAATCCCAAATTAAAATGGCCAAAGATAAAGGCATTCACGTATTTGGAAGTGATGCAAGCTATATTGAGGGCATGACCTTAAATGCAACAAGCGATAATGCTGAAATGTCCAGAATGATTACTGAATATCTGGTGGAGCAGATCGGAGAAGAAGGAAACCTGATCGTCTTTACACACAGACCGCACCCAGGTGTTTTGAAAAGAACAGAAGTATTGGATGAAATCCTGAAAGAGCATCCTGGCATCAAAGTCATAGCGGAACAGGAGATTAAAGTTCCGGGCCCTATTGAGAATGCCCGCCAGCAAATGGAAAACCTCCTTCTTGCCAACAAGGATGAGAACGCCATTACAGCAGTATGGGCAGGATGGGATGAGCCTGCCATCGGTGCAGCCCAAGCCATCAATGCAGCAGGACGCAACAACATTATCGTGACAGGTATCGATGGGAACAGTCAAGCTGTTGAAATGATTGAAAAAGGTTCTCCAATCAAAGCAACGGTTAAACAAAACTTTGTCGGCATGGCGGATATCGTCATTGAGCAAATGGATAAAGTGTTCAGCGGAGGAGAAGTTGACAGCACTGAAATGTATGCTCCTGCCGAATTGATTGAAGGAAAGTAATTTAGCCAAAAGGCGGTGTCATTATGCCCTTGCTCCATATTGAGAATCTCACAAAAAAGTTTGGCGGCCATACCGCCTTGGACAGAATTACACTTTCCATTGAGCCGGGAGAGGTACATGCCCTCGTCGGTGAAAATGGTGCAGGCAAATCAACGCTGATCAAAATTCTGACCGGCGTTTATGAGCCGACAGGCGGAAGATTGTTCTGGAACGGGCAGGAAGTCCGCGTGGACAGCCCGAATGATGCGCAGCAATTGGGGATCAATGTCATTCACCAGGACCGTCAGCTAATCCCGTATTTTACAGGGATTGAAAACCTGTATTTGAACGTGCCTTATCCGAGGAAAGCCCTCGGATTGGGCATTGACTGGAAAAAGATGAAGAAAGAGGCCGAGGGACTGCTGGCAAAATGGGGGATGGATTTCCCCCTGACAGTCCCCGCTTCTGACTTGACGCCATCCGAACGGACCATGCTGGAGATTGCACGTGCCATGATGCATCACTCAAAGCTGTTGATCCTTGATGAGCCTACAGCTTCCCTTACCGATAAGGAATCGGAATTGCTGTTTGCCTTTATTGAGCGCTTGCGGGAGGAAGGCGTGTCCATCATCTACATTTCCCACCGGCTGGAAGAAGTCATCCGTTTGTCCAACCGTGTAACGGTTCTGATGGGCGGAAAAAAGATGAAGACGCTCGCGCGGGAAGAACTCTCAATCGACCGGCTTGTCCACTATATGACTGATGGACAGGCGCATGAAAAGAAAGAAACGGCTAACCGTCCATCGGCTGGTGAATCCATCCTTCAGGTGGAAAATCTCAGGACAGCGGACCAAGCGGTCAAACAGGTCAACTTTGAACTGAATAGGGGAGAGATCCTCGGGGTATACGGTCTAGCAGGATCGGGGCGGACCGAAACAATGGAGGCCATTTACGGATTGAGAAAAATCCAGGAGGGCACCATTCTCTTCAAACAGCAAACCATCACAAAGCCGGATCCCGGCAATTCCATCCAAAACGGACTGGTCCTCATACCGGAAAACCGACATGAAGATGCACTGATCATGCAAAATACCATTACGGAAAACATGACCCTTCCGATTGTCGGCATGTTCACAAAAAATGGCGTGCTCCAAAAGAAAGAAGAACAGAAGAGAGTAAGGCAGGAAATGGAGCGATTCCAGGTAAAGGCGGTCCATTCCAGGCAGTCCATTGCGGAGCTCAGCGGAGGCAACCAGCAAAAAGTAGTGTTTGCCAAAGCGCTTCTCTCAAGTCCGGATGTGTTCATCTGCGATGAACCGACACAAGCCGTCGACATCATGACACGCCAGTATATTCATGATTTCCTCCGTGAACAGGCGGGAGAAGGCAAAGGTGTTATTTATGTCTCTTCTGATTTGCATGAAATTCTGGAAATCAGCGACCGCATTCTTGTGTTCAGCGAGGGGAAAACGGTGGCCAATCTACCGAATGAACAGCTTCAGCCCAATGATATATTGGATATTTGCTACTCTTTTCAAAAGGAGGCAGTACAGCTTTGAGTACACATTCTGAAAAAGCAAAAGGCTCATTGAATATCAAAAGCCTGATCAGCGCATATGGAACCATCATCGCGGGAATTCTCATCGTCATTATTTTCAGCGTTATGAGCCCGGCTTCCTTTGCAACCTATGATAATATGATCAATATTTCAAGGCAGATTTCATTCCTGGTGATCATCGCCATAGGCGCTACTCTGGTCATGTCCGTAACGGAATTTGACCTTTCTATCGGCGCCATGGCAAGCCTTGGGGGCGTTATTTCCGCCAAGCTTGCCACACAGGGAGTGCCCATCATCCTATGTATCCTGATCCCAGTCGCGGTCGGTTTTGTTATAGGCCTGATCAACGGCGGTATCGTCACAAGGTTCAAAGTGCTTTCCTTTGTTACCACTCTTGCCATGGGAACCATTATTGGCGGTTTTACTTTCTGGTTTACGGGCGGAGCCACCATTTTTGAAAACATTCCGGAAGGATTCAAATACTTGGGACAAACAAGCATTGGAAGCATTCCGCTATTATCCGTCATCATGATCATAACTGTCATCATTTTCTGGTTTGTCATGTCCCAAATGGCGGTTGGACGGCGTTTTTATGCCATCGGAGGCAATGTTCGCGCCTCCCAGGTGTCCGGCATTCCAATCAATAAATATAAAACCCTTGCCTTTGCACTTTGCAGCATGCTGGCAGCGCTGACCGGGTCACTCTTGGCCTCGCGCCTGGGCTCTGCGCATCCGACCGGAGGAGACGGCTTTTTTCTAAATGCCTATGCAGCGGTCTTCCTGGGGATGACCGTCATGAAAAGTGGAGTTCCCAACATCATCGGGACTCTGTTCGGTGCCGCAATCATCGGTATCATGGCAAATGGACTGACGATCTTGGAGATCCCCACTTTCATGCAAGATGTCATCACTGGTATCATTATCATACTCGCATTGATCATCCAGAAGTTAGGTCGTGAAAAAGTATGAAGACCCAGCATCAGCGGTTTATAGAGAAGGTGAAAGCGAAAAACACGCCATTTCTGACGGGTTATTTCGTAGGAGGGGATCCTACGCCCGAAGAAACGGTCAAATATATCAAAGAAGCGGTAAAAGCCGGCATGGATGCCGTTGAAATCGGCATTCCAAGTCCGAACCCGTTTATGGACGGGGACATCATCAAACGTTCCCATGCCAGGACATTCCCCCATTTTCAAGAAATTGGCCAGATAAAAGAACTGCTACGGAATCTGAAGGCAGAGGTGCCGGTACCCATTTGGATTATGGGGTATCATACCGACATCATTGAATCCGGATTATACGAAGCGTTTTTGGATGAAAAGTTGATGGATGGTCTGATTGTTCCTGACTTCCCTATTGATGAAATGCTTACGCTTAGAAGAGAACTTAAAGGGCACGGTGTGTCCGTCATACCTGTCATCAATAACGACATGAGGGATGCCGAGCTCGAGGTGGCTGTGGCGGAAGCTGATTTGATTTACTGCCAGCTATATAAAGGAAAAACAGGCTCCGCCACCCCAGATGCGGGCAGCATGCCTATTTTTTATGAGAAAATAAGAGGCTTTACCGATGCGGTCCTTATGGCGGGCTTTGGCGTGAAGAACTTCCCGTTGGCGAAGGAAGTGATTGAAAGCGGCTTTCAGGGGGTCATCGTCGGCAGCGGGATTGTCGGGATCGTCGAGGAA
>DATBUB010000261.1:0-21265 GCA_036516555.1 Bacillaceae bacterium | reverse complement strand
GGCGCGTACTGCGGCGCATGAGCTCCGTTACGACCTTGAACCCCCAAAGCAGTATGGGCGTGGGTGGTAATATCAAAAGCGGAAGGCGCCCGCTTATCGGCGACAAGCATAAGGCGAAACCTGCAGGAGGCCATGGCCTCCAATCCGCAGCAAAAAAGAGCCGCCCTCGAAAGCCATCGCTTTCGGGGCGGCTTTTTTTACATTTCCTCCCTATCGGGTGCCGGTATGGAAAATTCGTAAAAATCATGGGCGATACGCGAGTTCGGGAAAATAGCCCTTGCTTCTTCTCCGAGCACCTCCCACATTTCCTTTCCATAGCGGGAACTGATATGGGTGATGCACAGTGTCCCGACATTTGCTTTTAAAGCCGTTTCAGCCGCCTGTACTGTTGTGGAATGGAAGTAATCCGTGGCCATCTCCTCATTCCCGGCTGAAAAAGTGGCTTCATGAACAAGCATATCCGCGTTTTTGGCAAGCTCCAACGAGTTTGCACACGGGCGTGTATCCCCCAGCACAGTCAAAATCCTCCCTTTTTGCGGGGGACCGACATAGTTCTTGCCGTCTATCACCCTTCCATCTTCCAGCGTAACCGTTTCCCCATTTTTCAACTGATGATAAATGGGGCCTGGCGGAATGCCCTCCTCCTGCAGCCGAACTGAATCCAGCGTGCCGGGCTTGTCCTTTTCTGTTATACGGAATCCGAACGTCGGTACTGCGTGCTCCAGGAGCCTTGCCTCTACAATGAATTGCCCATCTTCAAAAATAACGCCTTCCTGTATCTCCTCTATGTGCAAATCATATTTGATATGGGTTTGGCTCACAGACAGCGATACTTCAATATACTCGCGGATCCCTTTCGGCCCGTAAACGGTCAGGCTGTCCAGCCCTCCCTGGAAAGATCGGCTGCCCAATAGCCCTGGCAACCCAAAAATATGATCGCCATGCAAATGGGTAATGAAGATTTTTTCGATTTTCCTCGGTTTTAAAGAGGTATGTATGATTTGATGCTGGGTTGCTTCACCGCAGTCAAATAGCCAGACCGCATTGCGCTCCTCCAGAAGCTTTAATGCCATGGCCGTGACATTGCGAAACTTGGCAGGCACTCCCGCACCCGTCCCAAGGAATAACAAGTCCATTGCAATGCCTCCTATTCCACATGGTTTGTCTACATTTTACCATATTTGCCGGCCGTACAAAGAAAAAACGGCCAACCATTCGTTTTTTCCGAAAAGTATTGGTAAAATATAATGTGAGCTGTAAAGCTGAGAAAAGTTTACGACAAAAAGAGAGGTTTTCATAATGACCCAAACAGAAACACCCGCATCACTGATCATGATATTCGGCGCTACTGGCGATTTGGCAAAAAGAAAACTCTATCCCTCCCTCTACCACTTATTCCGGAAAGGCAAGCTGTCCGAAAACTTTGCGGTAATAGGGGTTGCAAGGCGGGAATGGACGCATGATGTCCTAAGGGATCATGTGAAAGATTCGGTTCTGACATCCATAAAGGGCGCGAAGGACATTGACGAGTTTGCCTCCCATTTTTACTACCAGCCCCATGATGTATCCGATCCTGAATCATATGTTACGCTCAAAAATTTGGCCGACCAGCTGGATAGCAAATATGCTCTCGAAGGCAACCGTATTTTTTATCTGGCCATGGCCCCAGAATTTTTCGGGACCATAACTGAGCATCTGAAATCAGATGGTCTTACGGATACAAGCGGGTTTAAAAGGCTGGTCATTGAAAAACCGTTTGGCCATGATCTGGACTCAGCAAAGGAATTGAACAAGCGGATCAGAACGGTCTTCACCGAAAACGAAATCTACCGGATCGATCATTATCTTGGCAAGGAAATGGTTCAAAATATTGAAGTCATCCGTTTTGCCAACGCCATTTTTGAACCGCTTTGGAACAACCGCTTCATTTCCAATATCCAGATCACTTCCAGCGAGGTGCTGGGAGTGGAAGAACGGGGCCGTTATTACGAAACGAGCGGAGCACTGAGGGACATGGTTCAAAACCACATGCTCCAAATGGTCGCGCTTCTTGCCATGGAACCGCCCATCCGCCTCAATACGAGGGAAATACGCAGTGAAAAGGTCAAAGTGCTGAGGGCATTGCGATGGATTGAGAATGATGATATCCCGAATTATTTCGTACGAGGACAGTACGGATCCGGTCAGGAAAACGGCATGGCGGTGCCAGGGTATCGGGAAGAGCCGAATGTATCCCCGGAATCCAATACAGAAACGTACGTGGCCGGAAAGCTGATGATCGATAATTTTCGCTGGGTCGGAGTTCCTTTCTTTATCAGAACCGGAAAGAGGATGACGGAGAAATCAACCAAAATCATCATCCAGTTCAAAGATGTCCCGATGAACCTTTACTATAATTCGGAGAAGAAGCTTGCTCCAAACCTTCTTGTCATCCATATTCAGCCGGAAGAGGGCATCACCCTTCACCTCAACGCGAAGCAATCGGGCCAGACAATGGAGACTACTCCGGTCAAGCTTAACTTTTCGAATCATAATATTGCCGGCTTGAACACGCCGGAAGCTTACGAAAAGCTGCTGTATGACTGCCTCCGCGGCGATGCGACAAATTTCACGCATTGGGATGAAGTGGCGCTTTCATGGAGTTTCGTGGATAAGATCAGCCAGTACTGGGAAAATAAGAAAGCAGATTTCCCCAATTATGACGCAGGGTCCATGGGGCCAAAGGCAGCCGATGAGCTTCTTGAAAAAGACGGCTTTTTCTGGTGGCCGGTTTCAAACCTTGATGTAGATGATTGCTGAATTAAAAAAGTCCATGTCTCTGTCTTTGGGACATGGATTTCTTTTTAACCAACCCCAAAAGGCGGGAATAGAATACCGCGGAGGTGTTTGCCGTGAAAAGCTCAAATGTGGATGAATATCTGCAAAAAGGAATATACGGCCCGAAGGAAATTAAACCGGATGAAAGAAAAAAATATCTTGGGACACTAAGGGAAAGGATTGTGGCGGTCCTGACAAAAAGCCAGGTGATGGAACCAGGGGTTTATCCTGAGATTATTCAGCTGATGAAAGAACATCCGAAAGCACAACTGCTGCTGAATGGTGAGCTGGATTATGCCCACTTGACTGATTACATTCATGCAGCGCGTTCGAACCAGCTCTCTTTTTCCATCGTCTCCAACAAAGAGAACCGGACAGATATCGGTCTGGTGCTGGCTTACGATCATGCCATCGACAAAGAAGACATTCATATACAGGGCAAGAAGGAAGAAAAGCCTGAAACAAAAAAGAAAAAAAACGGATTCATTTCATTCTTCAAACGGATCCTGCCCAAACAATAAATCATTCCTTATCCGGGTCCTTGCCGGTGGGGCGCACCCCTTTTTGAAAGATGGAATTCCCGTATTTCTTTTTCAATTGGTCGATTGCATGGTAAAGCGGCTCTTTTTTTGCCGCTTTTTCATATGAAAAAATATCAAGCTGTTCAAAAGCCTGGTTTTCGTCAACGAGATCCTGGCCGGTGATTCCCAGCAGCCTGACCGCATTCCCATTCCACTTTTCGTTAAAAAGACTTTTCGCCTCACGTAAAATATCCTTTGGGCTGCTTACCAGCTTATCCAGCTTGCGGCTTCGGGACTGCGTTGACCAATCCTTGTATCGGATGGTCACGCTTATATTTCCTGCAATGTACCCTTTGTCTTTCAGCCTCCTTGAAACTTTTTTGGCCAGGTCTTCGAGTACTGAATATAATTCAGCCTGGTTTGAGATATCCCTTGGAAGCGTTACGGAGCTGCCGATGCTTTTGTTTTCTTCTGCAGCATCCGGGTCAACCGGACGCGAATCGATCCCATTGGCACGCTCCTTCAGCTTGATTCCCCTGATGCCCATGACTCCCTTCAGTTGGACATCGGAAGCATGAGCCAGGTCTTTGATCGTATGGATCTCCGCTTCTGACAGCTTAGCCGCGGTTTTTTTTCCGATTCCGTGCATCTCCACAATGGACAGGGGCCAAATGACGCGGGGAATATCCCGCTTCCGCAGGACAGTGATTCCCAGCGGTTTTTTCATGTCTGAAGCCATTTTAGCCAAAAATTTATTCGGAGCGATGCCGATGCTGCAAGGCAGATCCAGCTTCCTCATCAAGTTTCCCTGTATCTTCTCTGCAATTTCCATTGGAGATCCTATCGTATGGCATTCCGTAATATCCATGTACCCTTCATCAATGGATACCGGCTCTACAAGGGGGGTAATGAGACGCAGTTCTTCAAACATGGCTCGCGATGCAATACGGTAACGGTCGAAATTAGGCTTTTTGATGATAAGCTGGGGGCAAAGCTTTTTGGCCTCCCACACCGGCATCGTTGTCTTGACCCCAAACTTCCGTGCCTCGTAGCTGCAGGTCACCACTATCCCCTTTCGCTTCTGTTCGTCTCCAGCAACCGCCAGGGGCTTTCCTTTTAAAGAAGGGTCATACGCCATTTCAACGGAAGCAAAAAAACTGTTCATATCCACATGCAGGATGACCCGCCCTTTTTTCGGATAAAACTCCTTCATCTATTTCACCCCCAGCCATAATGAAAGACATGCCCTGGCTTGGGACATGCCTTTACGCGTTTTGCCGCTCGCTTTCGGCAAATGCCACGATTTCATCCGCTTCATCCAGAACATCCAATAAATATTCAGGATTCAGGACCGTAATCATCCTATCTCCCAGGGAGGCGATGGCAGACATATATTTTGTCTTCTGAGTGGCAGCCAGGCCCAGCGGTTTCATGGCTTCTTCCGGAATATCCACCACATCTTTCGCTTCCTTTGCCAGGAGAGCGAATACAAGCCTTCCTGTCTGGATGACTGCCGCCTTCGAATTGGCATCATCGGCCGTTTTACGGCCAAAAAGGATCGCCTCCAGGTCCAGGACAGGGATTTTTCCCCCTCGGTAATCGGCCATGCCTCTCATGGCGCTTCCCAGATGGCTTGTTTCCTTCTGGATTTCCATTTTTTCGATGGATGTGATAAATGAAATCGGTATGGCATATTCTTCATTTCCCGCATTTAAAATAACTGATGCCGGCATGTTTGTTCCCCTCTCCTGTCCGCTTTTTTAATGCAAGACGGCAGCCGTACAGCCGCACGGCCCCGACTGCCGCCTTTTTGCCAATACAACTTTTTCTTTTTAATGCCCGGCTGCTTCCTTGACGATGGCCACAACCATTTCAGAAAGCTTTACCAGTTCCCCAATCGGCATCCGTTCATTGGTTGTATGGATTTCTTCATACCCAACCGCCAGGTTCACTGTCGGAATGTTGAAACCGGCAATGACATTGGCATCACTGCCTCCTCCGCTCGTTTGAAGCTCGGGGGTGCGCCCGATGCTCCGGGCCGCTTTTTTAGCCACTTCCACCACTAGGTCCCCGTTGGAATACTTAAATCCGGGATACATGATTTCAACCGTTACATCCGCATGGCCGCCCATGCTTTTGGCGGTTTCTTCAAAGGCTTCCTTCATCTTTTCCACTTGCTTCTCCATCTTTTCAGGGACAAGCGAACGGGCTTCGGCCAAAATGTCTACCCGGTCAGCCACAATATTGGTTGCCTTTCCGCCTTCAAAGCGGCCGATATTCGCTGTTGTTTCTTCATCAATGCGTCCAAGCGGCATTTTTGCAACCGCTTTTGCAGCAATGGTGATGGCAGAAACCCCTTTTTCCGGTGCTACACCTGCATGCGCGGTTTTTCCGTGGATGATGGCTTTAATTTTTGCCTGGGTTGGTGCGGCCACAATGATGTTCCCCACTTCACCGTCGCTATCAAGAGCAAATCCGTATTTGGCTTTCAGCAAAGCAGGATCCAGCGCTTTTGCGCCCACAAGTCCCGACTCTTCACCCACGGTTATGACAAATTGGATATCACCATGGGAGACGCCCTCCTCTTTCAGGACACGGACTGCTTCGAGCATGGCGGCAAGCCCCGCCTTATCATCCGCTCCCAGAATGGTTGTCCCGTCCGTCACCACATAGCCATCCTTGACGGAGGGCTTAACTCCATTGCCAGGAACGACTGTATCCATATGGGAAGTGATATAAATAAAATCCGCCTCTTCTTTATTGCCTTTTAACGTACAGATCAGGTTTCCGGCGCCATGCCCGGTCTGTTCCGTTGTATCATCTTCCATCACTTCAAGACCCAAATCTTCAAATTTTTGTTTTAACACCTTTGCAATTTGCGTCTCGTTTTTTGTTTCGGAGTCTATTTGCACAAGCTCCAAAAATTCTTCCAGAAGCCTATTTTCGTTGATCATGATCAGCACCTCCACCTATTTATGTACGATACCAGTATAATCCTGCCGGAATCCCATCACAAATGATTGCACTTTACAGCGGTATATTGCCATGTTTTTTCTTTGGTCTTTCCTCCCGTTTATTGCGGAGCATCTCCAGGGCTTGGGCAAGCTTGATCCTCGTTTCGCGCGGATCAATGACATCATCGACCATCCCCCGGGCTGCAGCAGCATATGGATTCGCAAATTTCTCACGGTATTCCTCTATTTTTTGCAATCGGGTAGCTTCCGGATCCGCGCTGTTCTGGATTTCACGAGCAAAAATAATGTTCGCTGCACCTTGCGGACCCATGACGGCAATTTCCGCATTTGGCCATGCATAAACAATATCGGCTCCAATCGCCTTGCTGTTTAGTGCGACATATGCCCCTCCATAGGCTTTTCGCAAAATTACTGTTATCTTGGGGACGGTGGCTTCTGAATAGGCATACAGGATTTTAGCTCCATGCCTGATGATGCCGCCATGCTCCTGTTTGACTCCGGGGAAAAAGCCGGTTACGTCTTCAAACGTGATCAGGGGGATGTTGAAAGAATCACAAAACCGGATGAACCTCGAAGCCTTATCGGATGAATCAATATCAAGCCCCCCTGCCATGTATTTCGGCTGGTTGCAGATCAGGCCGATGGATTCCCCCCGGATTCTGGCAAACCCAACCACTATATTTTTGGCGAATTCACTGTGGACTTCAAAAAAAGATCCCTCATCTACGACCTGTTCGATAACGGTGCGGACATCGTATGGACGAACAGCATCAAACGGGACAATATCCGTCATGTCCGGCCGAAGATCATCCGTGCAGTTCCACTCCCGGATTGACGGCCTTTCCTCATGATTTTGAGGCAGATAATCCAGAAGCTTTCGAACCATGGCCAGCACTTCTTCTTCGCTTTTCGCCCTAAAATGGGCGTTTCCGCTGATTGTATTATGTACCTTTGAACCTCCCAAATCTTCCGCAGAAATTTTTTCTCCTGTCACGGTTTCAATCACTTTTGGCCCTGTGATGAACATCTGGCTTGTCCGGTCTACCATGAAGACAAAATCTGTAATGGCTGGAGAATAAACCGCGCCTCCCGCACAAGGCCCCATGATGACCGAAATTTGGGGAATGACCCCTGAATAAACGGCATTGCGGTAAAAAACGTGACCATACCCGTCGAGGGAAACAACACCTTCCTGAATGCGGGCTCCTCCCGAGTCATTGAGCCCAATGAATGGCGCTCCGCTCTGTGCTGCCAGATCCATCGCTTTTGCTATTTTTTCCGCATGCATTTCCCCCAGGGCACCCCCAAATACGGTAAAGTCCTGTGAAAATAAGTAAACCGGCCTTCCGTTCACCTTTCCATAGCCCGTAACGACACCATCTCCGGGATATTTGAGTTTGTCCAGGCCGAAATCAGATGACCGGTGTTCAATGAAAGGGTTCAATTCCACAAAAGTACCGGGATCCAGAAGAAGGTCAATCCTCTCACGGGCAGTCAGCTTTCCCTTCTCGTGCTGTTTGCCGATCCTTTCGTCTCCCCCGCCAAGCTCCATCTCCCTTCGCCGGTCATACAGCTCATTGATTTTTTCATAAATATCGGTCATTTTTGCTCGCCTCCTGCAGCCTTCTTTTCACAAAGTTCATAGAGCACGCCATGTCCCGACTTTGGATGCATAAAGGCAATCATTGCACCTCCCGCACCTTGTTTGGGCACATCCTGGATCATGCGCACCCCTTTTGTCTTTAAATCTTGTATTCTCTCCTCGATTGACTCCACCGATAAAGCAACATGGTGAATGCCCTCTCCCCGGGACTGAATATGCTTATGGACAGCGCTTTCATTTCGTGTAGCTTCCAACAATTCAATTTTAACATTTCCCGCATCCAAAAAAGCAACCCGGACACCCTCTGATTGGACTTCTTCGATACCCAGCAGGGAAAGGCCAAGCGTTTCCGTATAAAATGGGAGTGTCTGATCTAAGGAAGCCACTGCAATGCCTATGTGGTCTACTTTTTTCAACTTTTCTTCCCCCTTATGCCAATGACATATGAACCGATTTATTAAATCAAAACGTTAATACTATTCGACACCAGCAGGCAAAATACCTGCCAATCGGCCGGAATTCGCCACACTTTCACCCAACGGGCATGTTGTCTTAGGGCTGTAAAGCAGATAAAATATAGATAAAAGAGTGTTAGACAGGAGGGCCACCATATGTCCAATAAAAAAATGCAGCGAATCGTCATCTTCCTGATGTTGTTTGCCATGCTGGCAACAACCCTCATGACCGGACTCACATTTCTGCTTTGATGAATAGGAAAGGGAGAAAGGACAACAGCAAGCCTTTCTCCCTTTCATGTTATAGAACACCGCTTTCCCGTGCAAGTTCTTCAAAATTCCGGCTGGTATGGACGATCAGCACCCTGGTCCCTTCGGTCACCTCATCATATAATTGTTCCAGTTCTGTTTTGTGGAGGCGGATACATCCTTCCGATACATAGTGCCCGACAGTCCAAGGTTTATTTGTGCCGTGGAGTCCGTATATCCTTCCATTTGTCCCCCTGGCATCGAAACCGATCCACCTCGAACCGAGAGGGTTGTCCGGATGGCCTCCCTGGATATTCAATTTTCTGTAGTATGGTTGCATTGCTTTCACCTTTACCGTAAAAAGCCCTTCCGGTGTGAGTTCGTTTGTTTTTCCGGTAGCAGCAGGCCCGCGCAAAACAATCCTTCCGCCATTTATCCAGGCAAACTCATTTGTTTTCTTGTTTACGATGATGAGCCCGTCTCCCGGAAGAAGCTCGGCATCAAAAGGCCAAAAAGCAGATCCGGCAGCCAGGAAGATAATCAATAACAAGCGCAATGGAATCACCTTTTTGATCTTATGCTGTCCCTTTCAGGCTGCTCTTACCCCCCATAAAAAACTGCCCCTCAGCCGTCATTTGGCCAAAGGGGCAGAAGCTTTCTTTATACCTCATCGCAATACTGCTCAAAATATTGCTGAAGCTTATTCACAACGGACATTGGATCATGTCCTTCGATTTCATGGCGTTCCACCATTGTCAGGACTTTTCCGTCCTTCAGCAAAGCAAATGAAGGCGAGGAAGGCGGATAATCGGTAAAGTAGCTTCTTGCTTTTGCTGTAGCTTCTTTGTCCTGTCCGGCAAATACAGTGACCAGGCGGTCAGGCCTCTTGTCATAATGTACGGCATGTGCTGCTGCCGGGCGCGCGATGCCGCCTGCGCAGCCGCATACAGAATTGATCATGACCAGCGTAGTGCCTTTGGCGGAAAGAGTTTCATCCACTTCTTCCGGGGTCGTGAGCTGCTGGTATCCTGCTCTCTCCATATCTTCACGCGCCTGACGTACAATATCGTTCATGAAAAGGTTAAAATCCATACTCATGTTATACTCGCTCCTTTGTCAAACATGCTTGTTTCTATGGCTATCATAGCAGTTTTTTTTAGGTTTTTACAAATAATCGATATAAAAATAAAAAAAGAGGTTTAATCGGTTTAAGAACGGGTAAGATTAAACTACATCTAGATCCATACCCCTAAACTCCCTAGATGTTTTTTGGACAGCTTCTAAACTGCTGTCCCTTTTTTATTTCTCCCAAAAAGCTTGAAACAGCCTGTCAACCGCCGCCGGGACCGTCAGTTCTCCGGCCGTGGCCTGACGCTCCATTTCAGGCATCAGCCGCTTTACTTCCTCAGCCTGGAAAAAAGATGCCTCGAGTTTTTCCTTGATCATCGACAGCATCCATTCTTTCACTTGGCGGCTGCGCCTTCTGTCAAAAATGCCCGAAGCTTTTGTGTCATTGACAAAAGCCTCAATCATTTCCCATATTTCTTGTATTCCATCTCCTGTCAATGCTGAACATGCCAATGTTTTTGTTTCCCAGCCAGGGGTGGCGGGCTGGAGAAAGTGGAGGATCTGCCTGTACTCCCTCATCGTTTTGATGGCTTTTGGGCGGTTATCCCCATCAGCTTTGTTCACGATGATGGCGTCAGCCAGTTCCATAATCCCCTTTTTCATCCCCTGCAGTTCGTCCCCTGCGCCTGTTATTGCCAACAGCATAAAGAAATCCACCATACTGCGGACCATGACCTCGCTTTGGCCGACACCAACCGTTTCGACCAAAATGATGTCATAGCCGGCAGCTTCACAGGCAATCATGGATTCTCTTGTCTTTCTGTGGACTCCGCCAAGGGTTCCTCCGGAAGGGGAGGGACGGATAAAGGCATCGGGATGCCGGGAGAGGCTCTCCATCCTCGTCTTATCGCCAAGGATGCTCCCTCCATTCACGGTGGAACTCGGATCAACGGCCAGTACAGCCGTTTTGAATCCCCTTCCGCAGAGCATGGAGCCAAATTCCTCAATGAAAGTGCTCTTGCCGGCACCCGGTACACCAGTGATCCCAATCCGGACCGCATGTCCTGAATGGGGGAGGAGCAGTTTCAGCATCTCCTGTGTTTTCTCCTGGTGGCGCTGTGCATTGCTTTCAATCAGGGTAATCCCCCTGGAGAGGATGGTTTTGTCTCCCTTCATGATCCCTGCTGCCAGCTCGGATGCAGCCGGTTCTTTCTGTTCCCTCTTGAAAAATTTCTTGCGGGCTCTCTCATTCATTCAGGTCACTTCCTCATAGCCAAGCCTTGCATAGATTTTCTCTATCACCTTTTGGGCAGCCACCGGAATGACGGTGCCTGGACCGAAAATGGCGGCAGCGCCGTTTGTCATCAAAAACTCATAATCCTGAGGCGGGATGACTCCTCCGATCACAACGAGGATATCCTCCCTATCTATTTTTTTCAGTTCTGAAATAAGTTTTGGAAGCAATGTCCTGTGTCCTGCCGCCAAAGAGCTGACGCCAATCACATGCACATCGTTTTCGGCCGCCTGCCGCGCAGTTTCTGCCGGTGTCTGGAATAACGGCCCGATATCTACATCAAACCCGAGGTCTGCAAATGCGGTGGCGATGATCTTGGCTCCCCTGTCATGGCCGTCCTGCCCCATTTTGGCGATAAGAATCCGGGGTCTTCTTCCTTCGTTTTCAAGGAATTCTTCCGCCATTTCTTTGACGGCTTTGATTTCATCTTCATTCGAATAGTGTGACTGATAGACCCCGCTTACAGACCGGATGATCGCTTTATGCCTTCCTGAAGCCTGCTCGATCGCACTTGAAATTTCGCCGAGAGTGGCTCGAGCACGTGCAGCCCCCACTGCAAGCTCCAGGAGATTTCCTTTTTCCCCTGCAGCACATTCTGACAATCTCTCAAGTGCATGCCGGACAGCATCTTCGTTCCGGTCCTTCTTGAGCTGGCGCAGCCCTTCGATCTGTTTCGCACGGACTGCGGCATTATCAATATTCAATATCTCGATAGGTTCTTCTTCATCAAGCTTGTAATGGTTCACACCGATGATCGTTTCCTCTCCGGAATCAATCAGAGCCTGCCTCCGGGCTGCCGCTTCTTCAATTTTCATTTTGGGCAGACCGGTTTCAATGGCCTTGGCCATACCGCCGAGATCCTCTATTTCTTCGATGTGCTTCCAGGCCCTCTTCATCAGCTCATCGGTCAAAGATTCGACGTAATAGGAACCTCCCCAGGGATCAATCACATCCGTAATGCCTGACTCCTCCTGCAGATAGAGCTGCGTATTGCGCGCGATCCTCGCCGAAAAATCAGTCGGCAAGGCGATGGCTTCATCGAGTGCATTCGTATGCAGGGACTGTGTATGCCCCATGGCTGCTGCGTGCGCCTCGACCAGCGTCCTGATGACATTGTTGAACGGATCCTGCTCCGTCAAACTCCAGCCGGACGTTTGGCTGTGTGTCCGCAGGGCAAGGGATTTTGGATTTTTGGGCTCAAACTGGCTCATCAGCTGTGCCCAAATTCTCCTGGCAGCCCGCATCTTCGCCACTTCCATAAAATAATTCATGCCGATTCCCCAAAAGAAGGACAGGCGGGGAGCAAAAGAGTCAATATCGATGCCCGCAGCAAGCCCGGTCCGTACGTATTCGAGGCCATCCGCCAGAGTATAGGCCAGCTCAAGATCCGCCGGAGCTCCCGCCTCCTGCATATGATAGCCCGAAATCGAAATGCTGTTGAATTTGGGCATATATTTAGACGTGTACTCGAAAATATCGCCAATGATTTTCATCGACATTTCCGGCGGATAGATATACGTATTCCGAACCATGTATTCTTTTAAAATATCATTCTGGATGGTACCCGCCAGCTTTTCCTTCGGGACTCCCTGTTCTTCCGCCGTTACAATGAAAAATGCCATGATCGGTATAACGGCGCCATTCATGGTCATGGAAACGGACATCTGGTCAAGCGGAATCCCGTCAAACAATTTTTTCATGTCCATAACCGAGTCAATGGCCACGCCGGCCTTTCCCACATCTCCCTCCACCCTGGGGTGGTCGGAATCGTATCCCCTGTGCGTGGCCAGATCAAAGGCTACAGAGAGGCCCTTTTGCCCTGCAGCCAGGTTTCTTCGGTAGAAGGCGTTGCTTTCCTCGGCCGTCGAGAATCCGGCATACTGCCTGACCGTCCATGGCCTGTTAACATACATGGTTGGATAGGGACCGCGGGTATACGGGGGCAGTCCCGGTTTATCGTCCAGATGGGATAGTGTGCAAAGATCATCCGCTGTATAAACAGATGCCACTTTTATATTTTCATATGTGTCGTAAAAAAACGGCGGAGACTTCGGCTTGCCGTTTATCCCGTTCCCTCTTTTTCCAGGTGTAATGGACTGAAAATCGGGCTTATTGAACATGCTTCTCCCCCTCCCATAGGCCAAGCAAAGAGTCCAGCTTCTTGTATATGTTCTGGCCGGCATGAATGGTCCCACAAATCTTTAAATCAGACAGCTTATCCGCATCAAATTGTCCTGCAATATCGACATGTATTCCGGGACGGCTGTCCTGGAACCATTTCCCGATTTCACCGGCAAGCTGTGCATATTTTTCATCCGTTCCGCATATACAGATGTAGCGGCAGTCCGATTGCGAAATAAAGGCCTTAACTGCGGCCAGCGACTGGCATTCATGGCTCCATTCCGTCTGTATTCCCCCAGCGGCGAGCACTCCTGATACAAAGTCAGCCCTCGGTTTATGCTCCTTCAAACTCCCAAGGCAAAGCAGGCCAGCGACCGGCTGCCTTCCCTTTTCGGCGAGAGAAAAAGCCCGCATCCTCAACCGCTCAAACCCCTCAGATACCCTTGTCCTTCGCAAAGCTGTGACATCTTCATAGCCTTCTGCCCCAAGCTGTGCTGCGGCTTCCATAGCCCTCGTACCAGGCTTATCATCCAGCTTTGCGTATACATTTACGCCGATCATCGTTTTTCTCCTGGTCTCCAAATCTTGCCTTCTATGTTTCTCCACATCAGCAACGGATGCCTGTATCCAGCCGGATTTAATCACCTCCGCCATTCCGCCCCGCCTGTCAATCTCCTGAAAAAGAGCCCATGCTTTATCTGCCATTTCAGCAGTAAGGGTTTCTACATAGTAAGAACCGCCGGCAGGGTCCGCCACTCTGTCCAGCAGGGCTTCCTCCCTCAGGATAAGCTGCGTGTTTGCGGCAAGGCGGGAAGCAGCTTCCGCTGGCATGGAGACGTTTTCGTCAAACGGGCTGACATGGAGAAAATCGATTCCTCCCATGACGGCCGCAAAGGCTTCATTCCCTGCACGGAGCAGGTTAACATACGGATCCAGAGAAGCTTTAGTATAAGGCGAAGTTTCGGCACTGACGAGCGGAAGGCCTTCCCCCTCTTTTACGCCATATGCATCCAATACTGTGGCCATCAATTTTCTGAATGCCCTCAGTTTGGCGATTTCCATAAAAAAGCTGCTTCCCACAGCAAAATGAAAGGCCATTTTTCCAGTGGTCCTGGATGCCTCCCAGCCATGCTGCCGGAAATATTCAATGTAGAAGACGGCTCCCGCAATAGCTGTTGCCAGTTCCTGAACGGCATTTGCACCGCTTGAATGGAATGGCGCAACATCCACCAATATCGTTTTCAGCTCTTTATACTGTTCGTCCAGCCGAATGACGGAGTTCTTCCAATTTTCCGCTGCTTTGCTTTCCATCTTCATAAGTTCACCATTTTCCAGGCGGCAGGAAAGGACGTCGGTTGCCATAATTCCCTTTGGTAAATAACGTGGCTCCGAATTCAGCAAAATGGCTGCTGCATTTGTAAAATGCCTTTTTGTCATGATGGATATAGGCAGGTCTGCTATATTAAACAGCTCTTCAAATTGGAGATGCTCGATGTCGTTCAACCGGTCAATATTGATGGAAATGGCTTCCTGGCCACGGTGCGCAGCTTTTGTAACCTCTTCCAGCAGGGGTTGCCAGTCTGTGATTTCCAGTTTCTGCGCAATATGCCACTTTGGCCTCGAGTGAAAGCCGCGCACATAATTACCTGCCCCGGGCACCATGTCCATCTCGATGCCGTCAAGGTCCTCCCTGACATATAAAGGCTGTAATGAAATGCCTTCATACGAAGCTGTTTGCAGGGATTCCAGCGGTTTTCCCCTCATGGATTGCTCGGCTGCTGTCCGCCACTGCTCCATGCTCGCACGGTCAAACGCTTTTTCTTTGGCTTGTTTTGTTGACATGAAACTCTTCCTTCCCCCAAAAAAGTTTGAAACCGCTTGCATTTTTATCTTCTTCCTCCTAATCATAATACAGTTACATAAGGCAGGCAAACGGTTCCTGTCCAACAAGGCATGCCTTAAGAGCGGCAGCAGGCTCTTCCTTTTCATCCGGAAATGTTCATGACAAATAAAGGCTGCCCATCTGATAGGCAGCCTTGTCAATCAATAAACGGACGTGTTTTCTTTTGAAATGTTTTCCACTATTTCCTTGACGCGCTTCAGGAATCGGCCGCATACAAGCCCATCCAGCACACGGTGATCGAGTGAAAGGCACAGATTGACCATGTCCCGCACGGCAATCATGCCATTATCCATGACAACCGGCCGTTTCACAATGGATTCGACCTGCAAGATAGCCGCCTGAGGATAGTTGATGATCCCCATGGACTGTACCGATCCGAACGATCCGGTGTTGTTGACTGTAAATGTTCCTCCCTGCATATCTTCGCTTTTCAGCTTACCGCTTCGGACCTTGCCTGCCAGATCGGCAATATCCCTTGCGATTCCTTTGATGGATTTTTCGTCCGCGTTCTTGATGACCGGTACGAACAATGCATCATCCGTTGCCACTGCAATGGAAATATTGATGTCCTTTTTCTGTATGACCTTGTCTCCCGCCCACGTGGAATTGATCATGGGGAATTCCTTTAATGCCTGTGCAACAGCTTTTACAAAAAAGGCAAAGTAAGTCAAATTGAAGCCTTCACGGTTCCTGAAGTCGGCCTTGAGTGAATCACGGTATTGCACAAGGTTCGTAGCATCCACCTCCACCATTGTCCATGCATGGGGGATCTCATGCTTGCTGCGCAGCATATTGGAAGCGATGGCTTTCCTCACTCCAGTGACAGGAATCTCCACATCACCCGGCATGGCCGGAATAGAAGGTGCAGGTGCGCTGGCCGCAGGCTTGGAATCAGACTGTACAGCACTCTGGACTTTTTCAGGTATCTCAGTGCCTCGGTTTTCAGCGGTCCCAGGAGCCTCTCCCTCTCTTGGAAAGGTTCCGGAATCGATCAGCTTCTGTAAATCCTTTCGAGTGATTCTGCCATCTTTTCCCGTTCCGGAAACTCTTGAGAGATCGATGCCGTGTTCTTGGGACATCCTCAGGACTGCAGGCGAATAGCGTGTGTTTTTTACCGCAGTTTCCTTCTCTTCAGATTGTGCGGCAGCCGGGGCTTCAGCCGGTCTGGATTCGCCGGCTTCTTCCTTCTGTATGTCTTCAGATGATGCGCCTTCTGTTTCGATGGTGCAAATCACTTCGCCAACAGCCAGCGTATCACCGTCCTGAGCTATCAGCTCTTTTATTGTTCCCGAGAAAGAGGACGGTATTTCTGCATTTACTTTATCTGTCATGACCTCTGCAATGGGATCATATTTATTGACTTGATCCCCGGGTTTGACGAGCCATCTGCTGATGGTGCCTTCCGTTACACTTTCCCCAAGCTGGGGCATGGTAATATTTTCGATCGCCAATGAAGAAACCTCCTTTTTCACTTATTCAGATTTCTTTAATATTCAGCAAGCTCCCGCATCGCTTTTTCCACTTTATCCGGATTGACCATAAAGAATTTTTCCATTGTCGGAGCATATGGCATGGCTGGAACGTCAGGCCCCGCAAGTCTCATGATCGGTGCGTCCAGATCAAACAGGCAATGTTCTGCAATGATTGCGGCCACTTCGCTCATGATGCTTCCTTCTTTATTGTCTTCAGTCAGAAGGAGGACCTTGCCGGTTTTTGACGCCGCCTCCATGATCGCGTCTTGGTCAAGCGGATAAACGGTGCGCAAATCGAGAATGTGGACATCGATTCCATCCTCGGCCAGACGCTCCGCCGCCTGAAGGGCGAAATGTACGCACAGCCCGTATGTAATGACGGTTATGTCGGAACCTTCACGTTTCACATCGGCTTTGCCGATTGGAAGCACATAATCATCTTCCGGCACTTCACCCTTGATTAAACGGTACGCACGCTTATGCTCAAAGAAAAGGACAGGATCCTCATCCCTTATCGCTGCCTTCAGCAGGCCTTTTACATCGTAAGGCGTAGATGGCATGACAATTTTCAAGCCAGGCTGGTTGGCAAAGACCGCCTCCACCGATTGTGAGTGGTATAAAGCGCCATGGACTCCCCCGCCATATGGAGCCCTAATGACAATCGGGCAATTCCAGTCATTGTTTGAACGATAACGGATTCTGGCCGCCTCTGAAATGATTTGGTTGACTGCAGGCATAATGAAGTCGGCAAACTGCATTTCAGCCACCGGCCTGTATCCGTACATGGCTGCGCCGATACCCACCCCGGCGATCGCCGATTCGGCGAGGGGTGTATCAATCACCCTCTGTTCGCCAAACTGGTCATACAGTCCATGGGTCGCCTTGAAAACGCCGCCTTTTTTGCCGACATCCTCACCGAGGACAAATACCTTTTCGTCCCGCTCCATCTCTTCACGGAGTGCCATGGTTACAGCATCAATATAAGAAATTACCGCCATTGTTTACTCCCCCCTGTTACTCTTCAGCATATACGTATTTTAAAGCATCTTCCGGAGCAGGATACGGCGCTTGTTCAGCGTAGTCAGTCGCTTCGTTCACCTGCTTCATGACACGGTCATTGATGACGTTCTCAAGTTTATCATCCATCACGCCTGTTTCCTTCAGGTAGGCACCAAAGAGAATGATTGGGTCCTCTGACTTGGCTTTGGCCACTTCATCAGGGGAACGATAGCTTCTGTCATCATCATCCGAAGAGTGCGGCGTCAGCCTGTAAGAGACCGTTTCGACCAGGGACGGCCCTTCTCCCCTCCTGCCGCGTTCCGCCGCTTCTTTCACGGCTTTATACACTTCAAGCGGATCTTTTCCGTCCACCGTCACACCAGGCATTCCGTACCCAATGGCGCGGTCCGCCACATTTTCGCATGCCAGCTGTTTCTCAATCGGCACAGATATGGCATATTTATTGTTTTCACACATAAAAATAACAGGCAATTTGTGGACACCGGCAAAATTGGCCCCTTCATGGAAATCTCCCTGGTTCGAAGAGCCCTCTCCAAAAGTGACAAACGCGACAAGATCGCTTTTTTCCATCCTGGCAGCAAGTGCCACTCCCACCGCATGCGGCACTTGTGTTGTCACAGGAGACGAACCGGTCACAATCCGATTTTTCTTTTGGCCGAAATGCCCCGGCATTTGCCTGCCCCCGGAGTTGGGGTCTTCTGCTTTCGCAAAGCCGGAAAGCATGACATCTGTAGGCGTCATTCCGAAAGTGAGGACAACCCCAAGGTCCCTGTAGTATGGAAGAACATAATCCTTATTGCGGTCAAGGGCAAATGCAGCCCCCACCTGAGCTGCTTCCTGTCCTTGGCACGAAATGACGAAAGGAATTTTTCCCGATCTGTTCAAAAGCCACATACGCTCATCAATCCGGCGTGCGAGCAGCATCGTTTCATACATATCCAACACATCTTTATCGCTGAGTCCGAGTTCAGCGTGACGATTTCTTGTCATTCAACCATACCTCCCATTTTCATTGTCCAGCGGACAATCATGTTTTATGAATGAATTGCCAGGCCATCGACGGCCAGTGCAGCCTCCCCGATTGCTTCGCTCAAGGTCGGGTGCGGATGAATGGTGCTTCCCACTTCCCAAGGCGTTGCGTCAAGAACACGGGCAAGCCCCGCTTCTGAGATCATGTCGGTGACATGCGGACCGATCATATGCACACCCAGAATATCATTTGTATCTTTATCCGCCACAATCTTGACAAAACCGTCTGATTCGCCGAAGACGAGCGCTTTTCCGATGGCACGGAAGGAAAACTTCCCCGTTTTGACCTTATGTCCGTTTTCAGCCGCTTCTCCCTCGGTCATGCCGACACTTGCAATCTCGGGGTTTGTATAAATACATCTTGGAACATCTTTATAGATAATCGGTTCAGGGGAATTACCTGCAATATGCTCAACTGCCCGGATTCCTTCATGAGAAGCAACATGGGCAAGCTGCATGCCCCCTATACAATCACCGATGGCATATATATGGCTTTCCTTTGTCTGATAGTGTTTGTTCACTTTGATGAGTCCATTTTCCGTTACAATTTCTGTGTTTTGCAGGCCAAGGTTTTCAGAGTTTGCCTGGCGTCCGACCGATACCAGTATTTTGTCGGCGGTAAATGGCTTTTCACTCCCTTTTACCTCAGCAGAAATCGTGGCCATGCCTTCCTTGATGTCCAAGGTTTCAGGAAGGACTTTGGCACCTGTAACAATGGTTACACGTTTTTTCTTCATGAGCCTTTGGAGTTCCCTTGAAATGTCCTTGTCCTCAGTCGGCACGATCCTGTCTGAATATTCCAGGACCGTCACTTCCACACCGAAATCGGAAAGCATGGAGGCCCATTCCATCCCGATGACTCCTCCTCCGATGATTACCATCGAACGTGGGAGTTCCTTCATTTCTAAGGCTTCATCCGAAGAAAGTACATATGTGCCGTCAATGTCCAAGCCAGGAAGTGAGCGCGGCCGTGAACCGGTGGCAATGATCACGTTCTTAGGGATCAGCATTTCATTTTCGCTTCCATCGGCCATTTCCACTGAAATGGTCCCGGGCATCGGTGAAAAAATGGATGGGCCCAAAATGCGGCCGTAGCCGTCATAAACATCGATTTTCCCTTGTTTCATCAAGTGCTGTACGCCTTTGTGGAGCTGTTCAATAATTGAATTTTTCCTCTCTTGCACTCTCGTAAAATTCAGTGTGACTTCCTTTGTTTCCACTCCAAAGTCGGAACTCCTTTTAGCCGTGGAGAATACTTCTGCACTACGGAGAAGCGCCTTGCTGGGGATGCATCCTTTATGAAGGCAGGTCCCTCCCAGCTTTCCTTTTTCAACGACAGCTGTCTTTAAACCAAGCTGTGAAGCCCGAATGGCCGCAACATAGCCTCCGGTGCCTCCGCCAAGTATGACAAGGTCATATTCATGAGCCACTGTATTCCCTCCTAATGATCCCGGATGCTCCCGGGTACTCTTTTGCACCTTCTTCACCTTTCAATACTCGCAAAGCTCCTTCCGCAAGGGCCTGCATTTCATTTTCGCCCGGATGGACGATCACATCCGCGACCCAGTTGATCCGGCTGCTGATTTCCTCCACAAAGCTTTTCCCGTAAGCAAGGCCGCCCGTAAGGATGATGGCATCCACCTTCCCTTTGAGGACGGCGCTTGCGGCACCAATTTCCTTGGCCACCTGATAGGCCATCGCCTCGTACACCAGCCTGGCTTTCTCGTTGCCGGAGGCAATCATTCTTTCAACCTTCCTCGCATCATTTGTTCCTATGTAATCGACCAAGCCGCCTTGGCCGACGATCCTTTTCATCACTTCGTCAAAATAATAATCCCCCGAAAAACACAGGGCGACCAAATCGCCTATCGGGACAGTGCCGGATCTTTCAGGGCTGAACGGGCCTTCGCCATGCAATCCGTTGTTGACGTCAATGACCCGCCCATTCTTATGGGCCCCTACCGTAATTCCGCCGCCCATATGGGCTACAATCAGATTCAATTCCTCATAACGGCTGCCAAGCTGACCAGCTGCTCTGCGGGCAACCGCTTTTTGATTCAGGGCATGAAATATGCTTTTCCGCTCAAAAAGCGACGAACCGGATATCCTTGCAATTGCTTCCAATTCGTCTACCACGACAGGGTCCACTATATATGCCGGTATATTTAACCCCGATGCTATTTCGTGTGCCAAAATGCCTCCAAGGTTGGACGCATGCTGTCCGGAAAACCCTCTTTTTAAATCGGCAAGCATAAGATTGTTCACCAAGTATGTACCGCCTTCGATGGGACGAAGTAGGCCGCCGCGCCCGCAGACGGCATCAAGCTTCGATAAATTGATCCCTTCCTCGTCAAGGGCCTCCAAAATCAGGTCTTTTCTGTATCCGTATTGGTCAATGATGGCGGGAAAAGACTGGACCGTTTCCATATCATGCCGGATTGTTTTTTCAAAGATGGCCAAATCGTCCATGTAAACAGCAATTTTAGTGGAAGTCGATCCAGGATTAATGACAAGTATCCGGTGTTTTTTGAGATCCAAAGCTGTACCCTCCAGTCCATCATCGTTACAGCCGGGATGTTTCGGCTAACCTGTTGATGTTATATGCGGTTGTTCAAAATATGTTTGCTGTTCAGCAAAAATTGGCTTCTGGAATTTTTCATCTTTTCAATTCTTTCCTCGGCCATGCGGTCAGCTGCCACGTATGTCGGAACGCCGTCTCTTTTGGAAATCTGGATGAC
>DATBUB010000260.1:0-5937 GCA_036516555.1 Bacillaceae bacterium | reverse complement strand
GGCTGATCCGGATCATGATCAATTATTGCAATGACCGGCTAAAAGATAAAAAGAAGGTTTTCGCAAATGAATCCGCCATTTATTCGAAGCCTGTTTATGAAACCCACTGGGAAATGGAACTGAAAGACGCCATGCTGGGCTTGGATGACCGGTCCCGTGAAATCCTGACGCTGAAATATTTCCATGATATTAAAATCAAGGATATTGCCATTATGATGGAACGGCCGGAAGGAACGGTAAAGACCTGGCTGAACAAAGCACTAAAGTCACTTCGTGAAAAGCTGGAGGATAAAGGGGGGAGTTTTTATGTCTGAAAGAGAAGGGAAGCTTGAGGTGGCCTTCAAACAAACATATGAGAATATCTCTATCCCGGAGGACGCCATCAATCAGGCGATTGAGACCGGTTATGAAAGGGCCGTGCGTTCCGAAAAGCCGCTGAGAAAGCGGATAAAATGGACATATTGCCTGGTGTCAGCCGCGATCTTTCTGATTGGCTTTTTTTCCGGCATCCGATATTCGCCCGCCTTCGCCGACTATGTAACCGCCATACCCGGGATGGAAAAAATCGTGGAGCTTGTCCGGCATGACAAGGGACTATTGCTGGCTGTGGAAAACGAGTATTATCAGGAAGTGGGTGCAGCTGATGCCAAGAACGGCCTGAAAATGACCGTGGACGGTGTGATTGCAGACGAAAACGCATTGATCATTTTTTATTCCATACAATCGGATAAAAAGCTGTATCGTGCGATGATTGAGGAGGCAGAGCTCCTTAGCCAAGACGGCAAAAAGCTCGATTTTGCCACCTTCTCTTACGGGATGCCTCATGAATCGGAGAGGGGGGAAAAGGCATTCAGCGGAACGATTGAGTATTTTTTCAGTTCTCCATTCAAAGCAAGGGACTTTACCCTTGATGCAAAGTTGGAAGGAGATGGAGCCATGGAGTCTTTTTCAATCCCTTTTTCCATCAAGAAGGAGCTTCAGCCGAAAAAAGTGCTTGAGATCAATAAAACCATCTCCATAGAGAGACAGAAAATAGGAATAAAAGAAGCGGTCTTTTATCCAACGAGGGTGGCATTGCGGGTAAAAATGGACCCTGCAAACACGAAGAAGCTGCTGGCTTTTGAAGATATACGGCTTGTAGATGAACGGGGAGAAACATGGGGAAAAATCACAGAGGGGACTACGGCCGCTCTTATCTCGAGTGATGAGCATATCCTCTATTTCCAAAGCAATTATTTTAAGGAACCTGAGCATCTGTTCCTCGTGATGGAACGCATTCAAGCTGTCGATAAGGATGAAGCCGTTGTTGTAGTGGATACGGAAAAGGAACGAATCCTCAAACAGCCGAAGGAAAAGAAAATAACGGATGTAAGGATCATGGACAATGATATATTATTCAGCATGCCATCAGGAGAGGATTTCTCTTACTTCCCATGGGGAGCCATTACGGATGCTGCAGGACGCGAGGTTGAGGTTCTTTCCACCTTTTCAAGCGGCTCAGGCCGAGACAGTACCGGTATCAACTTAATGAATGTAAGGGAAAACAAAAGCCCATTAACCATTGAACTGAATTTTTATCCGGCCTGGATTGAAGGGAACAGGAAAGTGAAGATTAAGTAGGAGCGGTGCAACAGGCCATAATTAGGGCCTGTTTTTTTCGGAAAATATTTGCTTTGCGGGAACAGCCCGGTATACTATAAATTAGTGCACGTATGCGAAGGAACAGAGGTGAAGATTCGTGTTTGACAGATTACAATCCGTTGAAGAACGGTATGAGAAGCTGAATGAGCTGCTGAGTGATCCGGAAATCGTCAACGATGCGGCGAAGCTCAGGGAATATTCAAAAGAACAGTCTGCCATTGCAGAAACGGTGGAAGTGTACCGTGAATATAAAGAAGTGAAATCCCAATTTAATGATGCAAAAGAAATGCTTGATGATAAACTCGATGCAGACATGCGCGAAATGGTGAAGGAAGAAATCGGCGAGCTGGAGGACCAGATCGAGGAGCTTGAAGCACGCCTCAAAATTCTCCTCGTTCCGAAAGATCCCAATGATGATAAAAACGTCATCATGGAAATCAGGGGAGCGGCAGGCGGTGATGAAGCGGCACTATTTGCTGGAGATCTCTACCGGATGTACAGCCGCTTTGCCGAAGCGAAGGGATGGAAGACGGAAGTTATCGAGGCCCATTCAACGGGACTGGGGGGCTATAAGGAGATCATCTTCATCATCAACGGAAACGGCGCTTTTTCACAGCTGAAATATGAGAACGGCGCACACCGGGTGCAGCGCGTTCCCGAAACGGAATCAGGCGGACGTATTCATACGTCTACCGCGACTGTGGCTGTTCTTCCGGAAGCGGAAGAGGTGGAAGTCGATATCCATGAAAAAGATATCCGTGTGGATACCTTCGCTTCCAGCGGGCCGGGCGGACAGAGTGTTAACACCACCATGTCGGCTGTCCGTTTGACCCATATCCCTACAGGTGTTGTAGTATCATGCCAAGATGAAAAATCCCAGATTAAAAACAAGGAAAAAGCAATGAAGGTCCTGCGTGCTCGGATTTATGACAAGTTCCAGCAGGAAGCCCAGGCGGAGTATGACGCCAACCGCAAGTCTGCAGTCGGCACAGGCGACCGCTCAGAGCGGATCCGCACGTATAACTTTCCCCAAAACCGGGTAACCGATCACCGCATCGGTTTGACAATCCAGAAGTTGGATCAGATCCTTGAAGGCAAGCTGGATGAGATCATCGACGCCCTGATCGTCGAAGACCAGTCCCAAAAACTTGAGAGCGCGGATGAATAAGATGGAACAGGTTAAAGTATATGAAGCCCTCAGGTGGGCTTCTTCTTTTTTACAGGAGCAAGGACGGGATGAAAATGCCGGGGAGCTGCTTTTGCGGCATGTGCTGGGCATGGGTCGTGCACAGTTGCTGGCTGAACAAAGGATGATTCTTGCAGAGGAGGACTGGATTCGTTTTTCCGCCGCCGTAAAGGAGCACGGAGCGGGAAAACCGGTGCAGCACATCATGGGCTATGAAGAGTTTTTTGGCAGGCGTTTTGCTGTTAATGAGCATGTGCTCATCCCAAGGCCGGAAACGGAAGAGCTGGTTGCGGCGGTTCTTGAACGTTTGGACAGCCATTTTGAGAAAGACGGTTCCGGATTGAGGGCGGCTGACATCGGAACAGGAAGCGGGGCCATCGCCATTACACTGAAGCTGGAGCAGCCGGAACTTTTTGTGGCGGCTTCCGATATCTCTTCTGATGCCCTGGAAATGGCGAAGGAAAATGCATGCACATTGGGTGCTGATGTGGACTTCCGCCATGGGGATTTACTGGATCCTTTCAAAATGAACGGAGAGACGTGGGATATCATCCTCTCCAATCCGCCTTACATTCCGGATGGGGAAGAGAAGGAATTATCAGTTGTCGTCAAGGGCCATGAGCCGCGAGGGGCCCTATTTGGCGGGGAAGACGGCCTTGATTTTTACCGCCGGTTCGCCAAGGAGTTGCCGGGCATCGTCAGCGAAAGGTCATTGATTGGCTTTGAAATCGGGGCGGGGCAGGGAGAAGCGGTGGCCGAGTTGATGCGGGAGGCTTTTCCGGATTCGACAACCGAAATTCTTCTGGACATCAACGGCAAAGACCGGATTGTCCTCACCCTTATCTAGCGGGGACAGGCTAAAAGGGGACAGGCTAAAAAAAGCCTGTCCCCTTTTAGCCTGTCCCCTTAAAAATCCCCTTAAATATATGAAATTGCCAGTTTAAAAGAGTTCTCTGTTGTCCATACTGTCCTAGTGAAGGGGCGGGTGGAGCAAATGATTACAAAAAATACAAATAACCAAAATAAAAAAGGAAGTATCCAAAAACAAGCGGCATGGCTTTACATTTTTCTGCTGGCAGGAGCAACCATCATGAGCATCTCGGTACCCAATCAACAAGCGGCCGCTACTGAGCCGCTGATCATACCCGATGAAGCCATACGTCTTCGAATCCTTGCCAACAGTGATTCGGAAGAAGATCAGGAAGTGAAAAGGGCTATCAGGGATGCGGTCAATGAGGAAATAGCCAAATGGGTGGGGGATTTGCGATCCATTGAGGAAGCAAGGGAAGTTATCCTTTCCCATTTGCCGGAAGTGGAGAAGATTGCAAGAGAGGAAATGGATGCCAGAAACATGGACTACTCCGTCAATGTCGACTTTGGTCATGTCCAGTTTCCAGCCAAGCTGTATGGACAATTTCTTTATCCTGCAGGTTCATATGAAGCTATTTTAGTTACGCTTGGGGAAGGGCAAGGAGCCAACTGGTGGTGCGTGTTGTTCCCGCCTCTATGCTTCCTTGATTTTTCAAACAGCATGGCCGTCAGCCCGGGGTTTGAGGGCGAAGAGCATGCAGCACCACAGCCAGGTGCTGTCGAACAAGCTGCATCAGAGCAGCCCGATACCGTACAATCTGAAACAGAGAATACTGGAACTCCGGGCAATCAAATGCCCGGGAAGGATACTCAGCCGGCCCGGACGAAAGAAGGACAGCTTTATTTGGAAGAGCCGGAGGAACAGGTGGAAGTCAAATTTTTCATAGCTGAACTTCTGGAGAAATGGCTGTAAAAGCAAATGAAAATCTCTCAATTATAAAATTGATATTGAGGGATTTTTATTTTTGTTAAATTTAAAAAATAGATATTGTGTTATTGGGCCTTTTATCATACAATTCTTAAGAGAAACAAAATTCACAAGACAAAAAGGGGGAATTTGTTTGGAGGCTTTTGTTAATAGTTTAGTAGGTATCTTATGGAGTACACCGGTCATCTACATCTGTCTTGGTGTCGGTCTGTTCTTCTCGGTGCTTACTCGATTCTTGCAGCTGAGACTCATTAAAGACATGGTTTTGCTGATGTTCAGGGGGAAAAGTTCTGCAGCGGGCGTATCTTCATTTCAGGCCTTATCTATTGCTCTTTCCGGCCGCGTAGGAACTGGAAACATCGCAGGAACTGCAACAGCCATCGCAATGGGCGGACCAGGTGCCGTTTTCTGGATGTGGGCCATTGCTTTTATCGGGGCTGGAAGCGCTTTCGTAGAATCCACTTTGGCTCAGATTTACAAGGTGAAAAAAGACGGTTTATACCGCGGGGGTCCCGCCTATTACATTGAAAAAGGTTTGGGCATTAAGTGGTTTGCCATCCTGTTTGCCATTTCCGCTTTGCTTGCCATGTCACTGCTGATGCCTGGTATTCAAGCTAACGCGATCGCTTCAGGTATGGAAAATGCTTTTAAAATACCGAAAGTTGTAACCGGTTTCATCGTGATTGGAATGCTGGGTCTCATCATTTTTGGAGGAGTAAAAAGGATTGCCACTGTTGCTCAATATGTCGTTCCATTCATGGCAATTGGATATATTTTGGTCGCTTTGATCATCATGGCTGTAAACATTACGGCTCTGCCAGGTGTTTTCGCCCTTATTTTCAAAAGTGCATTTGCAGCTGATTCCATGTTTGGCGGAATTGTTGGAAGTGCGATTGCATGGGGCGTAAAGCGCGGAATCTATTCCAACGAAGCCGGCCAGGGTACAGGGGCGCATGCGGCTGCTGCTGCTGAAGTTTCCCACCCTGCAAAACAGGGATTGGTGCAAGCGTTCTCTGTTTATATCGATACGATTTTCGTATGTTCGGCTACTGCCTTTATGATTCTATTTACCAATATGTATAATACTGTCGGACCGGATGGAAAGACGTTCATCGTCAACCACCTGCCGAACGTAGAAGCTGGACCAGGGTTTACCCAGGCAGCCGTTGAATCTGTGCTTCCGGGCTTTGGAGCCGGTTTTGTCGCCATCTCGCTGTTCTTCTTTGCCTTTACAACGATCATGGCCTACTACTATATGGCGGAAACAAACGTTGCATACCTGCTGAATAACAGAGACGGCAGAATCCCAATG
>DATBUB010000259.1:0-4164 GCA_036516555.1 Bacillaceae bacterium | reverse complement strand
CCGGTCGCCAAAAGCATGCGAACCAAGCAAGTACACCTGCCTTAAGTCCCGCAAAATGTCCGGTATGGAGTGGCCGGTTCCGGCACGGTACAGTATTCCGCCTGTTCGGGGGCGTGCGCGTATGGGTTCTCCAATACTTTCAACAGCCGTTCCATTACGCTGTAGTCGCCTTGTTCCACCGCTGCCTCCAGCGCCTCTTCCACACGGTGGTTCCTCGGGATGACAGCCGGGTTGCTGTTTCGCATAAGCTTTTTCGCCTCTTCTTCAGACTCAGGTTGACTCTCCATTCTGGCCTTCCATTTTTCCTCCCAAGCGGAAAACTCTTCTGAACCAAAAAGGCTGGAATTTTCCCGCGTATTCAAAGTCAGCGCACGGAACGTATTCGTAAAGTCCGCACGGTGATCTTTCATCATGTCGAGTAGATCATGAATCAGATTAACGTCTTCCGCTCCCTCGTTAAAGAGACCCAGTTTGGATCTCATCCCCGCAAGCCATTGGGCATTGAACAAATCATTAAAACCGGATAACTCATCCTGTGCCATTTTTACAGCTTCATCGATATCCTCATGAAGCAGCGGAAGAAGGGCTTCAGCAAACCGCGCGAGGTTCCACCCCCCAATGACAGGCTGGTTACCATAGGCATAGCGGCCGTTACGGTCGATGGAGCTGAACACAGTCGCCGGGTCATACACATCCATGAAGGCGCACGGGCCATAATCGATCGTTTCCCCGCTGATGGTCATGTTGTCCGTATTCATCACCCCATGTATAAATCCGACAAGCTGCCATTTGGCAATGAGCGCAGCCTGACGCTTCATCACTTCGCGAAGGAATGACAGGTACCGATTCTCTCCCGCTTCCATGTCAGGGTAATGCCTCTCTATCGCATAATCAGCCAAGGTTCGGAACTCCTCCACCGGGCGCCAGTTGGCCACGTATTGGAAGGTTCCGACCCGCAGATGGCTCGCAGCCACGCGGGTTACAATGGCGCCCGGCAGCTTCGTTTCCCGGTAAACCGGCTCACCGGTCGTCACCACTGCTAGACTGCGTGTAGTGGGAATTCCGAGAGCATGCATTGCCTCGCTGATGATGTATTCGCGAAGCATCGGTCCCAATGCCGCCCGGCCATCGCCGCCCCGTGAATAAGGCGTTCTCCCCGAGCCCTTCAGCTGGATATCGAACCGCTCCCCTTGGGGTGTCATCTGCTCGCCCAACAGTACAGCTCGTCCGTCCCCCAGCATGGTGAAATGCCCGAACTGATGCCCGGCGTAAGCTTGGGCGAGCGGCGAAGCTCCTTCCGGAATCTCATTTCCGCCTAACACCGCCACTCCATCTCCGCTTCTCAATGCATCGGCATCCAACCCCAAAGCCTTAGCCAGCCGGTCATTGAGGACCTCCAGCTTCGGCGACCGAACGGATTCAGGTGCAACACTGGAAAAAAAACCTTCCGGCAGCTTGGCATAACTGTTGTCAAAGTTCCATCCTGCAGCATGATGTGTGGTCATAATTTCTCCTTTTAAAAAAACAATTTTCTTTAATGTCTGCTTCTGTTCCTGTATTATACCCTTTCTGCACAAAGATGCACCTAATGTGAAAAGAAGCGGAATCAATGCGACTCCACTTCTCCTGCTTAATGATCCATTGCTTTTTCTGCTGATTGGCGGATGGAAGATGCGGAAGCTTGGCTTCTCCGTCCCAGCAGAAGATAACCGGCTGCGATGAATAATAGTGTTAAGGAGGACAACACCATTCCGCCTGTCGTTCCATTCACACCCGGATTATCTAAAAGAGTGGCAAGTTCCCCGTTTGTTACTCTTGGGATGTCCAGGTATGTGAAAGGGGACAGATGGGCAACATCCGAAAGGAACCGGCTGCTTGCCGTATATCCGACGACCAACATCATTAGCGCTGTGGCAAAGACGCTCAATGTATGTTTTAAAAACACGGATAAAAAAATCGTAAACACGATGCAGAATACAAGCACCAATACGAACAGAAAAACATGATTCAACAAATGTTCCCCCAATGGGATAAAGTGAAAGCCGAATTCTCCGGATTGCTGCCCTGTATAGCCCGGGGAATTGGCTGCACTCCTGCTGTCGTAATGCAAAATGGGATAATTCCAATCCCCAAACCGTTTAAATATGGTGCCCGCCAGCACCACCATGGAAAAAAGCCCCAAACAGCTTAAGACTGCAACCAAAATGGAATGAACCAGCTTTCCCAAAAAAACGTTTTTATCAGCAACAGGCTGCGTTTTCAAGAAATTCAGGGTGGCTTTTTTTCCTCTTTCGGCCGCCAATCCCCCGCCCAATAAAAATAAGAAAAGGATGGCCGGCAAGAAATAAGCATAGCTTTTTAAAGTCAAATAAAGGGAGAACAGTCCGCTGTTATCGACTTTTCTATTGGCCTCTTCCCATTCCTTTTGCCCCTCAAGCCGGTTTCCCCAATGATGATGGATCGTTGAAATATATTCTCCAGAAAGCACAGGCTGTATATTACGTTTCATCAACCATTGCTTTTCTGCAATGCTCGCTTCAGCAGTAAACGTTCCAATGATAGATTTAAGGTCATTCATGTAGCCCCCGCCTGTATCCACCTCTTCATTGACAATGCGGTTTTCATACAGCTGATATTCATAAAACGGCATCCAGTCTCGCTTTTTATAAGATTCAATGGCTGTTTTTATGTATGATTCTCTCTCCAGATAGTAATCAATCGACTTTTCCACCCCATGGATGGCATCCCCATAAAATTCATTATCCGTTTCTTCTTTGAGCTTTTCATATGCTGCAATCGTCTCTTCGGAAAATGCGATTGCATCCTTCGTCAAACGAACACGCTCCTGCAGCTCTCCCAAATAGGCCGCTTCTTTTTTTGCGGTTTGCTGTGACAGTACAGCGTAACCGATGGCCAGCACCAGCAATAATAAAATACATACCTGGTTAATCAGCCTTTTTCTTTGCAGCTTCCTCCACTCGAAGACCACAATGTTCCATAATGCATTTGGCCTTTTGCTTGGTTCTCCATTCCGAAATGGCTTTTTGGGGCTGGAAGAAAGTTGATCGCCCGCATTTTTCTCCGGAAGAAAGATAGCAAGCCCGAGGAATAACATGCTCCATATAAGAGCAGCAAACGGGTAAAGCCAATCCGTACTTTTAGGAATTTCATTTAATAGGTTCGAGATGGCAAGCAATTGAAAGGGGTTGAATACAGATTGGAGTGTTTCGTTCATAATGGTTATCCCATATCCGAGTGTCAGGGTAAACAGCATGACCATTAACGCACTAAACGAGTTCTTCATCCTTGTACCGGCTAACACCACCAAACTGAAGATAATGAAACTGGCGCCTAAGAAGAATACCCCTGCTCTCGCCAAGTAGGAAAAGGTGGAAATGATCGTAAATGTGTTCCCGTTCCTGATGACTTGGGGATACTGCAGGTTAAGGCTATAATCGGTAAAAGCGAAGGGAATCGCCAATCCGATACCGATCGTCATCAGCAGAAAAAGGGCGATGACAGCCATCAGACTGATGTATTTTGAAGCAGTAAGTCTCCATTTGGAAATCGGCTGTGTTTTCATCATCAACCACGTGCGCTGTTCTTTCTCTATGGTGACCGTGTTGCCGAACAACAGGATTAAGATCAAGAAGCCCACTATATTTAAAAGAAGTGCCGTGCTTTCTTTTAGCATCAGGTGAGGAGAAACAGGATACGTCTCATCTTCATAAGGCAGACCATGTTTCTGCATCCAGGCATTCTTTTCCTCAACGATGTCTCTTTCCATCCCTTCCAAAGGAGGAAACACACCACCGAGTTCTTCATATTCCCTCAAAGACTTCAGAAAATCGCCCTCTATAGACGGAATCTTGTCCCATTCCCCGCGGTCAATGGCGATTCTCCAATACAGCAATGCCCGCCCCATGGCATCCAAGTGCTCCATCTGCCTGGCTTGAATGCCGTCCAGTTCCTGTTCTTCCTTGCTGGCTGCAAACTCTCTTTGGATTCGGTTAACCTCGGCTTGGTACGGATCGATTTTATCCAAAGCTCTTTCTGCCATCTTCTCCTGTTGCGCTGCATTTTGCTGAAAAAGACCAGCCGTACAGATCAGCACCGTACAAAGCAGCCAGAGGAGTTTTTTCTGCCGCCACATTTTTTTCAGTT
>DATBUB010000258.1:0-7569 GCA_036516555.1 Bacillaceae bacterium | reverse complement strand
ATAGGGAGAGACAGAAAGGGGGAATACCATTGGGGTTAGGTTCAGGTGTAATGATTCCGATTATCGTCATCGCTGCTGTAGGATATTTTATTTGGAAGATGAAAAAAAGATAAGCAAAATGGACCCGCTGCCTCATTTGTCGACAGTGGGGCCATTTTTTTCACTCTGCCTTCGTCAGCCTGACGACCAGCAGGTAATACAATGCCAGGGCAGCGACCGCCACAATCGCAAGAACAAGCAGCACGCGGCCGAATGAGACGGAGTCCATCATGGCCGCCGTATAGGCGATCCCGATGGATGCTGCCACGTTCAGGACCAGGTTATAGAAACCGATGGCCGTACCCGATTTTTCTGACGGAATCGTATTCACACAGGTATGAAGCAATGGCGCATACATGAACGCAAACGATCCGGAGAAGAGCATCATAGAAAGGACGAAGACGATGACCGAACTCTCCACCAGGAAGGATGGCAGAAGCAAGCTGGCAGTGATTCCAAGCATGGCAACAGTGATTGCCTGTCTGCTGCTCAGCACTTTGGCTATATTTCCGGAAAGGATTCCAACGATGACGGCGGTCACATAACCCGGAATCAAGAGGAGTGAAATTCTATCCAGCTCCAGACCATATACCTTCTGAAGAAGGAAGGGGAACATGAAGATGTATCCCAATTGAACCGTATAAATGACGAAGGCTGCCGCCAGAGTAAAGACAAAGCGTTTGTTTTGGAAAAATGAAATGTTGATCAGTGATTTCTTGCTCTTGCTTATATAAACCAGGAACAAAGCAAACGCTGCAACAAAGAGCACAATATAGATAAACTTAAAGTTTGAAATATAAAGCATAATGGCCGTAGCGATGACTGCAATCAGGAACAGGCCAATAATATCGACATGGCTCTTTTTTGACTTTTCCTTCGGCAGGTACTTCATGATGAAAGGAAGAATCAAAAGTGTAAGCAGCGGAATCAAGAATAGGGTTGTCCAGTGCAGGTAAGTCGACACATATCCGCCTGTCAGGGAACCGATGACGAGAGACAGTGAGTAGCTGCTTGTACTGAATCCCAAAAATTTCTTTTGCTCGCTTGCCGGCAAATGCTTCGTTACGTAAATGACGTATAACGTCTCCGCGGACGCAAGGCCTGCGGTTTGGATGATTCTTGAGATGAGGATCATGGAATAGGACCCTTGAAAAATATAGCCCATCAACGATCCCAGGCAGATCAGAACGACCCCTGCGGTAAGCAGGTTTCGAATGCTTATGGAGTCGGACAAAGAGGCATAGACAACCGCTCCGATTCCAATCACAAGCCCGGCCAGTGTCGCCTGCCAGCTGACTGCTGTTGCAGAGATGCCAAGGTCGTTGGCAATCTCGACAGAAATCAGCTTGAACGAATTATCGATGATTAAAGCAAAGACAAAGAAAAATAATATGACAGGTACAGCCTTTTTGACATGATGGCCTTGCTGCTCGGGTACACTTTCAAGTTGTGAAGACACTCTCGATACTTCCCTTCTGGTTAGTTTCATGATGTTTTATTCATTATTGGCGGCTGTGAGAATCAGGCAAGCTCCAGAGCGATTTCCATCATTTTTGTAAAGGCTGTCTGCCTTTCTTCCTGTGTTGTCTGCTCTTGTCTAAAGATGTGATCACTGATCGTAAGAATGCAAAGGGCATTCACACCTGCATGGGCTGCATTCATATACAGGGCAGCTGACTCCATTTCTGCGCATAAAATGCCCATATCACTCCATTTTTTCAATGCGCTGGGATCTGCATTGTAAAAAATATCACTGGATAGCACATTTCCGACATGGACCTTCTGGCCTTGCTGATCGGCAGCGTTCTTAGCTTTTTCCAGCAATTCAAAGGAACCCGTAATGGAATAGTGTCCCGGAAGGTTGTATTGGTGTGCGTAATTGGAGTCCGTTGAAGAACCCATGGCAAACACAATATCATACAGGTTCAGGTGATCCTGGATCGCCCCGGCGGAACCGATTCGAATTAAATTTTTCACGCCAAACACATGGATGAGTTCCCAAGAATAGATGCCCATGCTTGGCGTTCCCATTCCCGTGCCCATCACGGAAATCCGTTTGCCGTTATAGGTCCCCGTAAATCCGAGCATTCCTCGCACTTCATTAAACTGGACGACATCCTCCAGGTACGTGTCCGCAATGAATTTTGCACGCAGCGGGTCCCCCGGCAAAAGAATGGTTTCTGCAATTTCTGCTCCGTTCGGTTTAATATGAGGTGTTTCCTTATGTACTGTTGTCATCGTTTTCTCTCCTCTTTTGGAATTCGAATATAGTGAGAATCCCGAATTATTTTTCCATAAACTGAAGAATCTATACTTGGCATGTGTACGCTTTCATTCCTGGAATAAAAATAGCGTATGCAAAGCACCCCTTTTAATACAACGTTGATTGAGTTGTATATAAAGTTGTCTAAATGATACTAAGTAAAAATACCACATATGACGATGATTAGCAATATGATTTTCACATAAAAAAAGTGCCTCTTTATGGAAAGGGCACTGTTAACGATTCTTTATTTTACAGAATTGATGCGCAGCTGGCTGAACTGCCGGGGGATGTAGTATTTGTTATAGACGATGGGATATTGCTCGTTCACATAGACACTTTCAAGCAAAAGGTCGCATTCCTCGCCGCCCGCGATGTGATATTTTTGCGTCGATGTGTTGATTGCGGTCGACCGCTTGATTTCAATGGATGCTGATTGGGCGAGCTCGTACACGTTCCTTTCAAGCATATCAAGCAGCTGCTCTTCAACCTGCAGGTCAAGATTCATGTCCGACACCGTTTCAATGGCCATGAAAGTAAAAGCATACGCCACTACTCTGTTTTCGCTCCTGTACCAGCGCTCAAAAGCAACAACCGCGGCTGCCTTCCTGTTCAATACCTGCCTCGTGTATTCACTCTCCAAGTCCAGGCGGAAGTTCATCTCCACACCATCAATCTTTTCGGAGTGGCATTTATAAATGGGGTTTCCTATTTTTTCAAGGCCGTCTGCAGCTTTCATGTTACTGGCTTTGGTCACAAAGTTACCTTTTCCATGGATGCTCTTAACAAGCCCGTCATCCTGCAAAAGGGCCAGCGCCTGCCTCAGCGTCATCCTGCTTACACCGAGCATCTTTGCCAGCTCTGGCTCTGTGGGCAGTTTGCTGTCCGCAGGAAATGCGCCGTCCATGATTTTTTTGAAAAGAATATCATATACGCCGATATAAAGGGGTTTTTTCCCTTTGTGTATTTGGCCGAACTTTATCTCCATCTTCTCACACACCTATTTGTTATCATTATTCCGTCCATACAACTTATGCGTATTATAACACGAAACGCAAGGCAGGATTGAATGGGCTGTCAACTGGTCTAATAAAACATACAACTTCTTCTCAAGCAATATAAATTGGACAACCCATGGGCCTAATACACCTCCACCCTTCATATACTCCTTTAAAAAGGAGAAAAATGATGTCCGATCGAAAACAACCTTTTGTGAGGCCCTATTTGGCGACCCGCAGTCTGTATCCGGAGAATCAGGAGACACCCATTTCCTTCGTCGGCAACGATTTTGTTAAAAGCCCCTTGTTCTACAGGCGCAACCATTTTTCCTATCCGGGCCTGACATTCTCGAACTATTGGCTTCCCATCAACGGCCTTGTAACAAGGCCCCTGCTATTCTCGATGCAAAGCATCCGTCAGCTTCCTTCGAAAACTATCAAAGCCGTCCTTGAATGCTCTGGCAACAAGCGCAGGTTTTTCAAGCCGAAGGTGTTTGGGGAACAGTGGGAAAAAGGAGCCATCAGCCAGGGAGAATGGAAAGGGGTTCCTTTGCGTGCACTCCTTGAACTTGCCGGCATTAAGAAACGGGCTAAGGAAGTGGTGTTTGAGGGATACGACTTTGGTGAAAGGACGGATTTGGATCAGGTGTTCACATTTGCGAGGAGCCTGCCCATCGAAAAAGCGCTGCACCCTGACACCCTGATTGCGTATGAGTACAACGGCCTGCCCATCCCTTCTAAGCACGGATACCCGCTCAGGCTGATTGTTCCTCAGTGGTATGCCATGGCCTCTGTGAAATGGCTCAGACAAATCCATGTGTCGGATTCACCTTTTACCGGGCCCTTTCAATCCATTGATTATGTCTATTATCCAAATGAAGAGAACGACGCTGGGGCTTTCCCCGTTACCGCAATGAACGTCAATTCCACCATTCAAAAGCCGCTTGACGGAGAACTTCTGAACACGGGCACACATGTCATCCGCGGAATTGCATGGACAGGTGGAGGATTTATCACAAAGGTGGACATCAGTACGGATTGTGGCCGGACATGGTACGAGGCTCAACTGCATGTTCATGATCAGAGGAGCTATGAATGGGTACCCTGGTCTTATGAATGGACAGCTTCTAAGAAGGGAGAATATACAATCATATCGAGAGCCGCCGACTCCAGTGGCAGGATTCAGCCCGCAGAGCCTTTCTGGAACCGAAAAGGATATGGGTACAATGCCATTGATCAAGTCAGGGTGAAGGTGGAGTAAACAGTGATAACGGGTGCTTTGCTTAGGGAAAGCGCCCGTTTTTTCCAGCTGGAAATGGCGCATGCCAATGCATACGCCATTTCTCTCTTACTATTTTCTTCGATTATATTCAAAACAGCTTCCTTTACACGACAGGGAATTTTTTCTGTGTGTTCAGTTCCTCGCCAACGGACCCGCCGCTTTTGCACGAATCTTGGTGGCATCGCCAGGCAAGTACGCCAGCGGAACATCTTCAAAATCAACGATGAATAGTTTATCCGGGTCAGCGCCTGCGATGATGGCTTCCTGGCGGGCCATTTCTTTGGCCGCCTCCATTGTTTTTTCCCTGCCCAGTTCATCCATGGCGAAGATTTTTTCAATCTGGCCGCTGACCTGGGATATGGCAGAACCAATGGCGTTAGCCACTCCTGAATTTTTAGGCTGGATGACCTCCGACGCACCTTTCAGTTCACCCGGGAGCAGGATGCTTCCGCCTCCCACCAGGATAACAGGAACCGAATCGGCACTGGTCTTCATTTTATCGATGGTATCTTCGACCATGCCAACCATGCGTTCATAGACTTTCTCCAGTACTTCTTTATCAAGGTGGGCCACACGGCCAGCATCCCCAAGCTGCACCTTTCCAAGTGCAACCGCTACGTCCGTCGCCGTAAGGGTATCTCCACCAAAAATCAGGCTCTTTTCCGGAAGCCGGTGTCCGACACTATCCGGTCCAATCTGAAAGCTGCCGTCCTCCTGGATACGTATGACCGTTCCTCCACCAAGTCCAACAGATACAATGTCAGGCATGCGGAAGTTTGTCCGTACGCCGCCCAGTTCCACGGCCAGCGAAGATTGACGCGGGAAGGAATCAACCAAAACACCGACATCCGTAGTCGTTCCGCCCACATCCACGACAATCGCATTGGCATGTTCAGTCAAATAGGAAGCTCCGCGCAGGCTGTTTGTTGGCCCGCAAGCAATCGTCAAAATTGGATACCTGACTGTATATTCTACAGACATCAAAGTACCGTCATTCTGTCCAAAGAAGACCTTTGCATGAATGCCTTCTTTCTTCAGTGCCTGGATGAATCCATCTGCAGTTGTTCTTGCCACATTGACGATTGCGGCATTTAAAATGGTCGCATTTTCCCGTTCCAGCAAGCCGACGCTTCCGATTTCGTGCGACAAAGAAAGCGGAATTTCCTCGCCCAACACCTCACGAAAAATATCAGCAGCCCTCATTTCATGATCACTGGACACCGGTGAAAAAACCGATGTAATGGCAATCGAATCTACATACCCCTTTATTTCTTCCGCAATCTGGTACAAGTATTGTTCATCCAGCTCTGCAATGAGCCGGCCGTCAAATTCGTGACCGCCGCGGACAAGATAAACGTGATTTCCAAGGATACTGCGCAAATCATCCGGGACACCAATCAATGGCTTAATCGCCAGGGTAGCAGGAGCACCAATTCGGATGACAGCGACCTTATTAAGCCGCTTTCTTTCGACGATGGCATTCGTACAATGAGTGGTTCCAAGCATGGCGTAACGGATATTTTCAACAGGCACACTTGAAGCGGCAACCACTTTTCTCATGGCTTCATAGATTCCGGTACTTACATCTTCGGAAGTCGGCGACTTTACTTCGGCTATCACGTTGTACGATTCGTCCAGCATGACTGCATCTGTATGAGTGCCTCCCACATCAATTCCAATCCGGTAATTTGTCATCATTGGCCCTCCTTGCACAAAAGCTTCTCAATCGGTGTAAAATCCAGGTCATAGCCGAAGTATCTCGGGCCTGCTACTTCAATTCCTTTTGGTGTACGCCATTTCGCATCACTCGGCATGCCGATGACCACACAGCGTGCACCATACTTCAATCCTTCCGTCGTAATCGGCATTCCTGTCTCGGAATCGAGCACGGCGATTAAATCAGGTGTGACACACAGCACCCTATCCTTGGTTTCGGCAAGAAGGTGTTCATTTTGGAAATGCAGATAGCACTCTTCAGACTTGAAATCGTCCAATCCTTCGATCGTTGCTTTTCCTTTTGCAAACCCTTCTTGGGTCTTACGGTTGATGTCTGTCACTTTTCCTTTAAAAAGCTTATATCCATTCGTAATCTTCAACACTTCATCAATCGGGCTTTCATTGTTTTGCTTCGCCTCTCTGATTTTTCGGCCGATCTGCTCCTCAAACGTAAGTGAATGATGGATGGAAGATTTCTTGATTGTTTTTCCGTCCATGGGATAGATGGAAAGCATGACGGATCCGCCCATTTCAATGGTGGCTGTCCTCGCAATCCGCTCCGCCCAGACACTGTCAATCGTGTTCATCAGGAGGTTGTTCCCCTTCTCATCCGACAGAACCATCGGTGTAGCAGAGACACCATCCAGATAGAACGTCACCATTTGCAGCTCGGGAAAGGCACGTCCCATGCCATCCGCATCCACAACAGGCAATCCAATTCTGGCTGCAAGGGCCAGAGGAAGAAGGGAATTCACGCCCCCTGCCTCGATGGGCATGGTGGCAAAAATGTCTTTGCCGAGGTATTCTCTTATTGTTCTGAATGACTCAATGGCTTCTTCCCCGCTGGGAACTTTCTCTACCATGACCGTCGGTGCCCCCATCATGGCAGATGGGACAACCAAGGCGTCATCCGGCACTTCGTCCACACTTAACAGGCGAATGGGGCCAAACTCCTCGATTGCCTGAAGAGCCATCAATTTCCCCACATACGGATCCCCGCCTCCCCCGGTCCCGAGCAAGGCAGCGCCGATTGCTATGTTCTCTATCTCTTCTTTGCCGATATATCTCATTGGATGTTCCTCCTTTGGTTCATTGGCTGGAGCTCTTGCAGAGGTTCTTTTTTCAGCCATTTGCTTGCAGCCAGCTGAAGGGCAAAGGCGACAAGGAACGCATCGAATCCCGAGGCCCCCGTCAAGGTAAACAAGCCGAAACCAGTCGGGCTTGGCGTAGTCATGAATGCGACAAGGGAAGCCATAACCCAGATGCCGACG
>DATBUB010000257.1:0-6324 GCA_036516555.1 Bacillaceae bacterium | reverse complement strand
CCGTGTTCAATGGCCGCTGTGACAAACTCTTTTGCTGCAGCCACCGAGTCTTTTACGGATTTGCCTTTTGCAAGGTTCGCAGTAATGGCGGCTGCAAATGTACAGCCTGCACCGTGGTTGTAATTTGTTTCAAGCTTTTCTTTTTCAAGCAGGGTGAAGTCTTTGCCATCATAGAACAGATCCACCGCTTTATCTGTGTTCAGGCCTTTTCCGCCTTTGATGACAACATTTTTGGCGCCAAGATCAAGGATTTTGGCGGCTGCTTCTTTCATGTCCTCGATTGTTTTGATGGGTCCTGTCTGGGCAAGCTGCCAAGCTTCGAACAGGTTCGGGGTGACGACCAAAGCACGTGGTATCAGCAGTTCGCGTATGGCCTCCGTATTTTCAGGCTGCAGGACCTCGTCTTCTCCTTTACATACCATGACAGGGTCGATGACGATTTTCTCAAGCTTGTGCTCGTCCATTTTCCGGGCTCCGAGTTCAATAATATCGACGGAACCGAGCATGCCTGTTTTCATGGCATCAATGCCGACGGACAATATGGTGTTCAGTTGTTTCCCGACAGTATCTACATCGATTGGAAAAACGCCATGGCTCCAGTTGTTGTCCGGATCCATGGTGACAATGGATGTGAGAGCCGTCATGCCATAGACGCCATTCTCCTGGAATGTTTTTAAATCCGCCTGTATGCCTGCTCCGCCGCTGGAATCCGAACCAGCAAGCGTCAACGTTTTCTTCATTGTCATAGCACTTTCCTCCCAGCTTGCGCGTGATGTGTAATTTTAGGATATACCAATCCATTTGCAAAGGAAAGAATTTTAAACCGCTGCAATATCGGATATGAAATTCATTAAAATGTCTCTGTATGCCTCCATGCTTTTCAAGTCAACATATTCCATGTCCCCATGCCAGTCGTCTCCTGAAGGGCCGAACTCCACTGCAGGAATTCCATATTTGGCAAAATACTTGCCATCCGATGAACCGTGCTGGCCAAATACCCTGACATCTTGGGAACCGTATGTTTTGCATGCAGCAATCAATGCTTGGACATACGGGTCATCTTCCTTTGTAGCAATGGCATCGCCTAGCTCTCTCTGGATCACGGTACCATCAGTAACCGATTTGATTTGCCTTATAATTTCATCGGGCGACTGCTCTGGCAGATATCGGATATTCAATGACATTTTACAGTTATCGGGCACCTGATTCATGACCGTTCCTCCCTGGATAAGCGGCAGATCAATAGAGGGAAAGTCATACATGCTTGAACTTTCTTTTGTAAAAGGCAGCCGGGTAATCTGTTCATATTGTCCAAATGCCTTCAAAATGGCATTCTCTCCTTCCCATGGCCGGCTTCCGTGGGCAGGTTTTCCCGGTACAATGATATCCAAATACAGAACTCCCTTCGCTTGCAAACCGATTCCAAGGAGGGTAGGCTCCCCGCAAATGACAAAATTGCCTCGGTAGCCTTCATCCGCAAGGTAGCGTGAACATCGGCTGTTTGTTTCTTCATCCGAGACAATCTGCAGCATGACTTTGCAGCCGGGAAGATCTTGTTTATGAAGCGAAGCCATTACACACATCATCGCTGCGACACCGCCTTTCATGTCGGCTGTCCCGCGCCCGAACATTTTACTCTCCTGTTCAACCGGGATGAATTGTTCAGGTTTCCCGGGAACAACGTCGACATGTCCGTTCAGCACTACCGTTTTATTGCCTTGTCCTATCTCTGCCACGACCATACATGCACCATCCGCATCCAGTTTCATCGTCTTTAACCCGTTTCCTTTTAGCCAGCCTTCACAAAAATCAATCGCTTGATTAGCTCCAGCTTTAGTGGAGCTGTCGATTTTCACCAGGGCAGCAAGCAAATCTGCCATATCCATGTAAATGCCCCTCTCTTAAAGTTGTCTATCTTTTTTCCATACCACATGCCAGTAAAATAAAACGGACATATAAGGAAAGCGCTTTACACAGAAGAAAGTTCATTGTAAAATGAAGGAGTCAAAATAATCCTGATTTTCCAAGGAGGGATGCAGTATGGAGAATGTGATGATGATTAGCCCAATTGAACTGAACATGCTGCCCGTGGGAACAGGTGCCAATCTGATTTGATGCAGATTTTCCAATGATTGATCCTTTTCCATGGGCACATAAAGCTCATGGTTTTTTTGTGCGCGGGATTCGTATGCCCGCAGCATAAAACCGCAGCTTGCGGTTTTTTTTATGGATCAAAACATTGGAGGATGAACATGAATTTAGAAACTTTAGGATGGAATTCTTATTTTGAAGAAGAGTTCGACGTATATAAAGAGAAAGGTTTGACGGCGGGCAGGGTTGTGCTTGAGCATAAAGGCATGTATAGGGTAATGGCGGAAAGCGGTGAGATGCTGGCTGAGGTATCCGGAAAGCTGCGGTTTCAGGCAGCAGGCCGGGGAGATTATCCGGCAGTCGGGGACTGGGTTGCAATCGATGCAAGACCCGAGGAAGGAAGAGCCACCATCCATGCCATCCTGCAAAGGAAAAGTAAATTTTCCAGAAAGGCTGCCGGAAATACAACAGAGGAACAGATTGTCGCCGCCAATATTGATACGGTGTTCATCGTTGCGGCACTCAATTCAGATTTTAATGTTAGAAGGCTGGAAAGGTATGTCCTGACGGCATGGGAGAGCGGGGCGAACCCGGTCATCGTGTTAAGCAAATCCGATCTCTGTGCAGATATAGAAGTGAAGATCGAAGAAACCGAAAAGGTGGCGATAGGCGTACCGATTCATGCAGTCAGCGCCGAGACGGGCAGCGGAATGGATGCGCTCCGGAAGTACCTGGAAAAGGGGAAATCGGTGGCTCTGCTTGGTTCATCCGGTGTCGGGAAGTCCACTCTGGTGAATGGCTTTATCGGAAAAAGTGTATTCAAAACAGGCGGCATCAGGGATGACGACAAAGGCCGGCATACGACCACCCATCGTGAGCTGATCGTTTTGGAAAGCGGAGGAATTGTCATTGATACACCTGGAATGCGGGAATTGCAGCTGTGGGAAGCGGATTCCGGTTTGAGCCAGGGATTTTCAGACGTAGAGGAGCTTGCAGCCCAATGCAAGTTCAGGGACTGCGGGCATAATGGAGAGCCAGGATGTGCGGTTGAGAAGGCTATGATGGATGGTGCTCTGGAGGCAACCCGTTTTCAAAGCTACCTGAAACTCCAAAAGGAACTGGCCTATCTCGAAAGAAAAGAAGATAAGCAGCTGGCTATGGCTGAGCGGGAGAAATGGAAAAAGATTACGATGGGGCAGAGGAAGAAGAATAGGTGATACAAAAAAAACAAGGTCCTCCAATTGGGACCTTGTTTTTTGTCCTTTTGCCTCAAAGGTGCACACGGCCAAGCGGTACGGGATTTCTGTTATAATGGAAGCAAATCTTCATTTGCCGAAAATACTGATTTTTAATAAGGCAAGGCGCTCGCGTGATGTCAGCTTCCATTCAACGATTTTGGGTGTTTTGGCTTCTGCTGCATCGGTCTCCAGGCCGAGGCCCCGAGCCAGCTTTCGCGCACGTGCAAGGTGATAATCGCTTGTGATGATGGTGACACGGTCGGCCGATTTGGGCAGGAGCCTTTTGGAGAAAAGAATATTTTCATAGGTGGATGTAGATTCGCTCTCCAGCAGGAGGCGATCCTCTTCAATTCCATGAGCCGTAAGATAGCGCTTCATGGCCTCCGCCTCAGGGATGAACTCTTCGGGCCCTTGTCCGCCCGACAGTATAAGAATGACGTGCGGGTGCTCCCGGGCATATTTGAGGGCGGCTTCCAGCCGGTATTGCAGGGAGAGGGAAGGCGTTTCTCCATTCACCTTGGCCCCCAGAACGATCGCGTACTTATTGGTGCCGTCCGCCTTTGGCTTCTTTCCTTCGGCAATCCATTTTCCGGTCAGCACCCATAAAAAGATGCACAGTAAAAGAAAAAGCAGTATCGCCAGAATCATACGGCTATTTATCAGGGACATGTTCTCACTCCTGAATCAAGACATAGAAATAGATTACAATAATCCCACCATTTAGTAAATATGTATTAGGGGGTATACATATGAAGACCATCATTTTAGCCGGGGGCCGTTCAAGCAGGATGGGGGAAAACAAGGCCCTGATGAAAATAGGAAGCCAGAGTGTTATGGAAAGGCTGATAGCAGAGCTTTCCCCTGTTTCAGAGGAGATAATCATCGTTGCAAATGAGAAGGAATATTTCTTGGAACTGGGTGTAAAGGTGGTTGGCGATGATCCTTCATTTATGGGACAGGGCCCGGTGGCCGGTTTGCACGCGGGCCTTTCCGCCGCAGGGGCGGGTCCTTGCCTGGTGGTTGCCTGTGATATGCCATTTGCCGCGGCCGGATTTGGCATTGAGCTTATCCGTATCATGGAAAACAACGGTCTCGATGCCGTCATTCCGACAGAGAATGGCAGGATGCACCCATTGTTTGCGGCATACGGTGCCCATGTGGCCAGGCAGGCTGAAGAAGCGTTGGCCGAAGGTGAGCGCTCTGTCAAAGCCCTGTTAAGCCGTTTGAATACAGAATATTTCGAGGCGGAAAAGAATACGCCCGTTCTTTGGAATATGAATACGAAGGAAGATTATGTTCATATCTTGAACTGGCTGGAGAGGAGAGAAGTGCATTGACCTGCGAGATTACAAGAGAACCCATCCGGGTAGATGAACTTTATCAAAAAGTGGTTCGGAGGGAAGCGGGAGCTGTCACTTTGTTTGTAGGAACAGTGAGAGAGCTGACACACGGAAAAAGAACCCTTTTTTTGGAATACGAGGCGTATGAAGCCATGGCGCTGAAAAAACTGGAACAGATTGCAGCGGAAATGGGAGAACGGTGGCCGGGTGTCCAGACGGCCATTACCCACCGGATCGGACGGCTTGATATAAGCGACATAGCCGTAGCCATAGCGGTTTCATCGCCGCACCGTCCGGAAGCATACGAGGCGAACCGCTATGCTATTGAAAGGATCAAAGAGATTGTTCCCATCTGGAAAAAAGAGCATTGGGAAGATGGGGAGGAATGGGTTGGCAATCAGCAGGGCACGAAGGAATATCTGGACGGAAAGCCGGGGGAGGAGGAGTTGGATGAATAAGGTATTGTTATTTGCCCATCTGAAAGAGCAAGCAGGCAAAGGGAAGCTTGAAGTGAATGCTTCGGGCAAAACAATAGGGGAGCTGAGGCGGATCCTGGAAAGAGACCATGAGCTCGGAAATCTGGAAGGAATCATGATTGCTTTAAATGAGGAATTTGCAAAGGACGATGCCCTCATCCAAACCGGTGATGAAATCGCTTTGATCCCTCCTGTCAGCGGAGGGTGAATGCAAAAATGAATCATTCCAACGAGCGTTTTTCACGGCAGTTGCTCTTTAAGCCGATAGGCGAGGAAGGCCAGCGGAAAATCAGTGAAAAGCATGTGCTGATTCTGGGGGTTGGCGCCCTTGGGACCCATACATCAGAGCTTTTGGCAAGATCCGGTGTGCGGAAGCTAACGATCATTGATCGGGATTATGTGGAGAGGAGCAATCTCCAGAGGCAGGTCTTATTTACGGAAGCTGACGCTGAGGGAAGATGGCCGAAAGCGGAAGCGGCCAAAAGGTCTTTGCAGAAAATAAACAGTGAAGTTGAAATTGAAGCGATTACGGCTCATGCAGATTCAGCCCTTTTGGAAGGACTTATTCATGATGTTGATCTTCTCATGGATGGAACAGATAATTTTGAGGCGAGGTTTTTACTGAACGACCTTGCTCATAAGCATCAAATTCCCTATATATTCGGTTCTTGTGTCGGAAGTTTCGGGATGTCTTTCACCATCGTTCCCGGAAAGACACCGTGCCTGCAGTGCCTGTTAAAAAGCATGCCGCTGAAAGGACAGACATGTGATACAGCCGGAATCATCGCTCCGACTGTCCAAATGGTAACCGCCCACCAATCGGCGGAAGCTCTGAAAATATTATCAGGGAATATGGATGCTTTGAGGGATGCCTATGTTTCTTTTGATTTGTGGGAAAACGAGCATCTTTCCTTTAAGGCTGGTGCGCTAAAGGAAGAGGGCTGCCCATCCTGCGGTCAAGATCCGACCTTCCCGTTTTTGCAGGCAGATGCCGAAACGAGAGTGGCTGTGTTGTGCGGACGTGATACGGTGCAGATCAGGCCGGCTTACAATGGAGAACTGCCGCTGGAACAGCTTGCAGAAGGTTGGAGATCGGCAGGGTATGAAGTTGGCGGAAATCCATTTTTGCTCTCTGTTCGCAAGGATGGCAGGAGGGCCGTGTTTTTCAAGGATGGGCGG
>DATBUB010000256.1:0-15857 GCA_036516555.1 Bacillaceae bacterium | reverse complement strand
TTGAAACAACTACTTTTTGAAAAGCTTGAACAGCATTATCACGAAATGGTCGAAATCCGGCGCCATTTACACCAACACCCAGAACTATCCTTCCAAGAGGTAAAAACAGCCGCCTACATAGCCAATTTCTATAGAAAGCTGGGCGTAGAAGTGAAAGAAGGCGTAGGAGGAAACGGGGTCGTTGCACGCATTAAAGGAGCCAAACCGGGAAAAACAGTAGCTCTGCGAGCAGACTTTGATGCCCTTCCCATTCAGGAAGAAACGGATGTGCCCTTCAAATCACTTGTTCCTGGAGTCATGCATGCTTGCGGCCACGACGGCCATACAGCGACTCTCCTTATTCTCGGCAAGGTCCTTCATGAATTAAGGGATGAACTATCCGGTGAATATGTGATGATCCATCAGCATGCAGAAGAATATGCTCCGGGCGGAGCCATCTCCATGATCCAGGATGGATGTCTGGATGGAGTGGATGTCATTTTCGGCACCCATTTATGGGCAGGGGTTCCGACAGGGAAGATCCAATACCGGAAAGGGCCCATCATGGCTGCAGCCGATCGCTTTGAGATTACCGTCAAAGGCTATGGGGGACATGGGGCGCAGCCTCACAAAACAAAAGACGCTGTAGTGATTGCATCGCAGCTTGTACTAAACCTTCAGCAAATTGTTTCCCGCCGGGTGGATCCGATTGAATCAGCAGTCGTTTCTGTCGGTTCATTTGTTGCGGAGAACGCCTTCAATGTCATTGCAGATACAGCTTCACTAAAAGGAACCGTCCGTACGTTCAGCCCGGACGTCCGCGATTTGATTGAAGAAGAAATAGAACGGATTGTCAAAGGAACATGCCTGTCTGCAGGCTGCGAATTTGAGTACGACTATAACCGCGGCTATCCGGCAGTGGTCAATCATGATGAAGAAACGGAATTTTTGGCTGCCATTGCAGAACATGTTCCGGATGTAACCTCAGTGGAAGAAATGCAGCCTGAAATGGGCGGCGAAGATTTCGCCTACTACCTTCAGCATGTAAAGGGAACCTTTTTCTTTACGGGTGCTGCGCCAGAAGGTGTGGATACTCCATACCCGCACCATCACCCTAAGTTTGACATCAATGAAAAAGCCCTGCTTATTGCCGCCAAAACGCTTGGCCTTGCAGCAGTTGAAGTACAGGAGCAGACATCTGCTCCGGAACAAGCAACTGCTGAGGTATCATCATAACAGCGCAAGCACCCGGTTTTTCCGGGTGCTTGTTTCATTGTGTCATCTTTTTCATCCTTGCCGGGCCGTATTTGCGGGCGAACACGATGGCAAATATCACACCTGCCCCCAATACCCATAACCCGGTCAGCCATTCTCCCCCAGCCATGGATGCCAAACAAAACAGAACTGCTTGGCCTGCAAGAACCTTCAACAGCAAGTCGAAGAACGACTTTCTTTTTTCCGATTCCGGAATGGGGTAAAGCCTTGTCCAGATTTTCAAATCGTGCCTGCGCAGCATAGGAAGAAGCTGAAAGCCGGTCAAGTATATAAACAAAACCGCCACTCCCAAGGATACATACATATTTCCATTGAAAAACAGGATGAGTCCTGCTATGACGGTAAGACGGACAACAAGCCCCGAGAATTCACTCGTCCTGACAAGCGCCCTGGCAAACAGAAAACGATACGTATGTTGGGTGCCGTATGGAATGGCAGAAAATATCGGATCCAGCCACCTTCTCCTCTTCACCTGCCCCTTCAAGTGCGGCACATCCGTAAAAAGATTCGCGGTTCTGTAAAAAAGCTGCATGCGCCCTTGTTCCTTTTCTATAAGAAGATCCCATTTCAGATGGCTGGTTTTCACCAGTTCCCGCACATATAGGGTCAGTGCAAGAATGATGAATATCACTGCCCCAACAAACCAGAAAGAAGCCTCATCGAGAAGAAAGTAAAGGAAGGACGCACTGACGAAATACCGGATCACCTGATCAATAAGCAAGGTTCCCGTATCGCCTGTTTTAAGGACGAGCCAATGCATCGCCAAGTTCCACGCTTTCAGCACAAGCAGAACCAGGTAAAGGGTGAAAAAGGATCCGAATCCGTTGCCTGTCACCTGAACATACATGGGCATCATGGCAGCCAGGACCATAAGTAGGATGTAGCTTTGAAAAATGAGACTGAGGCGGAAACCCTTCCGGAAAAATCCCTTCATCTTTTCTTCCAGAGGCAGCAGGAATACTGCATCGGCTTCCCTCAAAAGGGTAAGAACTGGACTGGCCGCAAGAAACAAACCCAATATAACTGCCATTACCAGGGGAGCAGGAAAGCTTGGAGTAAGGGTTTTTACCCAATTTGAATAATAATAGATCCCCGCACCTCCGCCAAAAATAAGGACAAACACCAAATGATCATTAAGCATATATTTGAGATATCGCCGTACTTCCTTTATATACGATTGGACTCTCTCGCTCCAAAGTGCATCAATCTCTTTCATTTGACTCTTCCTTTGTCAATTGAATGTATATGTCATCAAGCGATGCACCCCTCATGCCGAACTCTTCCTGAAGCTGGCCAAGGGTCCCTTTCGCCCTCACTTCACCGTTATGTAAAATGACAAAACCGTCACAGTATTTTTCTGCAGTCGCCAAAATGTGGGTTGACATCAGGATCCCCGCCCCGTTTTTCTTCATGTCTTCCATCAGCTCCAGCAGGGATTGAATGCCCAGCGGGTCCAGGCCTACAAAAGGCTCGTCAATAATATAAAGAGGCGGTTCGACAAGAAAAGCACACATGATCATTACCTTCTGCTTCATTCCTTTAGAAAAATGCGCAGGAAACCATTTCAGCTTTTTATCCAGCCGGAATTCCTTCAGCAATACGGCTGAACGCGATTCATAGGTTTTCTCAGGGAGGCCATACGCCATGGCGGTCAGCTTCAGATGCTCTTCCAGGGTCAGTTCTTCATATAAAATGGGGGTTTCCGGAACAAACGAAAATTGCTTTCGATACGTCTCCAAATCTTCATTCAGCTGTTTACCATTAATGCGGATCGTTCCGGACCGCTGTTCCATCAATCCGATGATATGCTTGATGGACGTGCTTTTCCCTGCACCGTTCAGCCCGATCAAGCCAATCATCTGTCCCGCTTCCAGTGAGAAGGAGACATTTTTTAATACAGGCTTTTTTGTATAGCCGCCTGTCAAATCCTTCACTTCAAGTAAAGACATCCTTCAACGCCCTCTCTCTATTCAGCCTTGTTGTTCCCATTGTACCAAAAAAAAGGGCTTCCGAACATTTACAGCTGGTCAACATTTCCTCTCATACGGCCCTGCTCCTCCGGTCATCATAATGTTTGAAGGAGCGGGACAAAAGCGAAACTGGGGTGGTTGTCTTGGACACGTATCTGCAGTAGACGCGGAAAGCCTGCGATTGACATTTTCATGAACACCTTTTTCAAACCTTATCCGTTAGGGGATGATTGGGTTGGACATGTTAAAGGCAATTCGTATGTTTCTTTAATGGCCCTTATTAAAGCGGTCTGTTAAAAAACACTTTCCACATGACCCGCTGCACCTTCAGCGTGCAGGGCTTTCTATGAGCCCTGCACGTTTTCTCTTTTTTCTCCCTGTGATAGGATATGTGTATGAATCAGTTGAAAGGTGGAATAAAAATGAGCGATTGTATTTTTTGCAAAATCATTAAGGGAGACCTGCCTTCAGCCAAGGTGTATGAAGACGAAGATGTCTTTGCATTCCTTGATATCAGCCCTGTCACAAAAGGCCATACTCTGGTCATTCCCAAAGTACATAATGAAAATATTTATGATATGGAAGCAGAATCAGCAGCCAAGCTATTTGCGGCTGTCCCAAAAATAGCGCGCGCCCTCAAAGCCGAATTCGCCCCAAAGGGAATGAACCTCCTGAATAACAACGGTGCTTTTGCGGGACAGGCTGTTTTCCATTACCATATGCATCTCATTCCAAGATATGATGAGCAGGATGGATTCGGAGGAAAGTGGAATCCCCGTGAAACGAATCCTGAGGATCTTCAGAGAATGGCTTCCGCTGTCAACAGCCGGCTGTAGGATGACGGCATAAATATTGATTTTTTAGAAAATGGCCTTTCTTTCCTCACCGTTGTATGATACAATTTTTCTAATCTTTCGCTGGCAGCAATGAGTGCATGCCAGGAGAGCACGGATAGAAGAGAATAGCGGAGAAGAGGAGAGATTGACAAATGAATACGAGAAACTTGGTTACCATGGCGCTGCTTGTTGCAATTGGTGCTGCACTGCATTTTGTCATGCCGGGTGTATTTAACGGCATGAAGCCGGACATGATGCTGGCAATGATGTTTTTGGCCATTGTGATGTTCCCGGAAAAGAAAAACGTTTTGCTGCTTGGGCTGGTCACTGGCCTGATTTCCGGACTGACATCCACCTTCCCGGGAGGGTTTGTACCAAACCTGTTTGATAAGCCGATCACTGCCTTTGTCTTTTACGGACTATACTTGCTTATCGCAAAGAAAGCAGGCAATATTGCCGGAGTTTCCATATTGACGGCCATCTGTACCATTGTTTCAGGCACCATCTTCCTAGGGTCTGCTGCTGCGATCGTTGGACTTCCCGGACCATTTGCCGTTCTTTTCGCCGGAGTCGTACTGCCGGCCACCTTGCTGAATGGCATGGCCATGTTCATTCTGTATCCAATTGTGAAAACCATTTTGAAACGTTCAAATATAACTGGTCAAACCCAATCTTTATAACAGAAAGGCTGTCCCGCTTCATCATTTCGGGGGCAGCCTTTATTTTTTGATCCACAGAGCAAGGAGTGCCCCGAGGACTACGAAGGCAAATCCGGCAATACCGAGTGTCCTCGCTCTCTGCTTCAATATGCGTTTTGGAGGATAAATGCCCGGCCGCTGATGAGCCGCCAAATAATGCAGCATTCCTGAAAGCAGGATGGCCCCCAAGAGAAAAAAGACAAGCATGGCGCTGCGCATACTCCTCTCCCCCCATTTGTCCTGTTTTTTAATCCTATGCCCCAAAAAGGGTTGTCATGTTTTTTTTCGGGTAAAGAGTTCTTGCAGGACTTTCTTCATAATTTGTAGAAGAAATAAGAATACTATCTTATTATGACGAGGTGATGTGTGATGAATAAAAAAGCATTGACCTGTGGAATTCTGATCGGCGGGGTCGTCGGAGCCGCCGCTGCTCTACTGTCAGCTCCGCTTTCAGGAAAGGAATTGCGGAATCAGGTCAAAAATTCAAAAGGTGAATGGATCAAAATTGCCAATGACCTGAAAGAAAATGCCATAGAAATCAAAGATTCGGTATCGAAGCTGTCCCAAGAAGGGAAAACCATCTTCCAAGAACTGGCGGGAGATGTAAAAACAGCCGTCCAGGAATGGCAGCAGGAAATTCAGCCCAATAAAGAAGCCATGCAGGAAGAAATGGAAGAAATCCAAAATACCATTGCCAGGCTGGAGCAAAAGCTGAAAGAAGACAAAGCTACAGTTTGAATTTTATCACTTTACAAGAAAAACCTGCCGTATTTTTGGCAGGTTTTGTCTGCATTAACAACAGTTTTTACTTGATTCCAAAAATTTCGTTAATTTACATCTTTATTAATGTTTGTTTTATTGGCATAATGTTATAAAAGACTCATAAACGGGGGGGCACTATGTCAAAAAATCAATTATCCATCAAGGAAGCCATGCTTTTCAGCCAGCGTATGGCCCAATTGAGCAAGGCTTTATGGAAAGCTATTGAAAAAGACTGGCAAAATTGGATCAAGCCATACGACCTCAATATTAATGAACATCATATTTTGTGGATTGCCTATCATCTGAACGGGGCTTCCATTTCTGATGTGGCCAAATTTGGCGTCATGCATGTCTCGACGGCATTTAACTTTTCAAAAAAGCTGGAAGAACGGGGCTACCTCCATTTTTCTAAAAAAGAACAGGACAAGCGCAACACCTACATCCAGCTTACTGAAAAAGGCGAGAATCTTCTTCTCGAATCCATGGAGTCCTATATCCCGGAAAATAATTCCGTCTTCCAAGGTGCCCTGCCGCTCCGTGAACTATATGGGAAATTCCCTGATATCATTGAACTGATGGCCATAGTAAAAAATATTTACGGTGAAGATTTTATGGAGATTTTTGAAAAGTCGTTCCATAATATTGAATCGGAATTCGTTGAAGTGGACGGGAAAATAAAACAGCTGAAAGCAGAACATGCTGGCTGAGCAAGCTTCTTCAGGATAAATTCTTTTCCAAAACCTGCATCAATTCGGGATACACGTTCTGTTTCAGGCAAGCCTGTATCACTTCTGCAGGCTGCAGTTTTTGGCTTAATCTGCGGCAAAACTCATCAAAGAGCGGAGCAAAAAAAACAAACTTTTCCGCTTTTTGCTTTTTCATTTCTTTATGCAGTTCACCACAAAGTGCATAAAACTCTTGTACCTCAAACTCTGACAGATCCTTCATAATGATCAGACAGTCAAATTCATGGCCGGCGGGGTTTATCATTTGAAGCAGTAATTTTTGATGATATTCCACCCTGCCAAGCCTTGCTTCGAGATTCTTCATCCGCATCACCATTTCTTTCCGAAACTTGTCCCTTTATTTTAACAAAAAATTAAACAAAAAACCTATTGCAATTCCTAATGTTTCATCGTAAAGTATGGGAATGATATGAAAGACTAATGACGTTGGAGGCATGAAATCATGCATTGCTGGAAAACGGTCGGAGTTGACCGCAAGTACTTCTTTTTCAGGAACTTTTTCATTTCAGCCATGGTGGGCCTGTTTGTTTTCATCTTGCTGTATATCCCAATGCAGCTCCTTTTTCATGAGCCGCTGGAAGACCGGAATTTCCTGATGTTTTTTCTCATATTACTGATGATTTATCCCCTCCACAAGCTTCTTCATGTCATTCCGATCATGGATTTCAGGAAGCATTTTATTTGGAGGGTCAATAGATACTTCCGTATTTTGCCTGTATTGAGCGTCAAGGTGATGAACCCCATCCCAAAAGGAAGATACTCAATCGCCCTGCTGTTCCCTTTTTTGAGCATTAGCGCGATCTTGTTTGCAGCCATCTTTCTTTTTCCCCAGTATGGGCACTATATCACCATATTGTTCGCTTATCATACCGCCATTTGTGTTAACGATTTGATTTATGTAAAAATGCTCATGTCTACCCCAAGAAATGCCCTTGTCGAAGAAAATGAAGAAGGGTACGAAATCCTTGTCAAAGAATAAACAATGGGTCCATGTTTATGATGGGCCCATTTTTTGCAGAGTATTTTTTCTATCTTTTTACAAAGAATTTTGCTATTGTTATAGTATGAGACGATAAGGAGGGAAAAACCGTATTGCTTTACGCCTTTGTTATTTTCGCCATTTTTATCCTTTACATATTCAATAATTTGACGAATTCCCTCTGCATTCAGAGAGAGATCCCGGAAGAAAAACACCCGAAAATTTTTCGTACCATCAACATTTTGATCACCATTCTGCTAATTTCTTCTTATATTGAAATATTATACACATAATTTCTGTGTATTCACCCAAAAAAGGAGCGCCTTCTTTTGAAGACTTGATCAGTCTTTAAAAGAAGGCGCTGCTGTTTTATCAGGATTTTTTTACGATAGTGGCAATTCCTTGACCTACACCGATACACATGGTGGCAAGGCCATATTCGACATCGTCTTTCCTTTTCATTTCATGGAGCAGGGTTGTAAGTATTCGGGCGCCGCTTGCACCGAGCGGATGCCCGAAAGCGATGGAGCCCCCGTTGACGTTCACTTTTTCGGGATTGAGCCCAAGCTGCTTGATGCACTCCAACGATTGAGAAGCAAAGGCTTCATTCAGTTCAATCAATCCTAAATCATCCGCTGAAAGGCCTGAACGCATAAGCGCTTTTTGGGTCGCATAGATAGGGCCAAGCCCCATGACAGAAGGCTCGAGACCAGCCACGGCCGAAACCACATATTTTCCGAGTGGTTTCACACACAGTTCTTTGACTTTTTCACCGCTCATCAGCAGCAACGCCGAGGCTCCGTCGTTTACACCGGAAGCATTTCCAGCCGTAACCGTTCCCCCATCAAAAATAGGCCGAAGCTTGGCCAGCCCTTCCATGGTCGTATTCGGACGGGGATGTTCATCCCTGTCCACCACGATAACATTGCCTTTTCGATCCTTCACTTCCACCGGGATGATTTCATCCCGGAATTTATCCTGTTCCATCGCCGCTTTTGCTTTTAACTGGCTCTGGTAAGCGAATTCATCTTGTGCCTCACGTGAAATCCCATATTTCCTTGCGACATTTTCAGCCGTTTGCGGCATGCTGTCTGTCCCGAATTTTTCTTCTATTTGGGGGTTGACGAATCTCCACCCGATGGTGGTATCAAACATTTCCATGTTTCCCCGGGGAAAGTCTGTTCCGGGCTTTCCCATGACGAAAGGGGCCCTTGTCATGCTTTCCGTTCCGCCTGCGATAAATATATCCCCTTCATTCGCCAAAATGGCTCTAGCTGCATAATTGACGGCATCCAAACCGGATCCGCATAGCCTGTTGAGCGTGGTTCCGCCGGTTTCAACCGGAAGGCCGGCCAGCAATGCCACCATTCTGGCCACATTCCGGTTCTCCTCTCCTGCACCATTCGCATTACCCAGCACGACTTCCTCAATTTCTTCTGCAGGCACTTCGGGGTTTCTCTGAAGAAGCCCCTTTATCGCAATGGCGGCCAAGTCATCCGGCCTGATTGTTTTTAAGGCACCCTTATAGCGTCCAATGGGCGTCCTGACAGCATCCACAATATATACTTCTTTTAGTGTCATTGTCACTCACCTTTAAAATTTGGTTTTCTTTTTTCGAGAAACGCCTTTGTACCTTCTTTTTTATCCTCCGTACTGAACAGCACGGCCTGCAGTGATTTTTCCAGAGCCAAGCCAGCTGCCAGATCGGCAGTCGGGCTTTCATTCAGGGCGATTTTTGCCATCTTGATGGCTATCGGTGATTTGGCTGCGATCTTTTGGGCGATGCTGTACGCTTTTTCCATAAGCTGATCATCCGGTATCACATGGTTAAGCAGACCAAGCCTATATGCCTCCTCAGAATCAATCATATCACCCGTCAGGATCAGCTCCTTCGCCTTCGCAAGACCGACTATCCTCGTAAGCTGCTGAGTGCCTCCTCCAGCCGGCAATATGCCCAAATTGATTTCCGGCTGCCCCATTTTCGCAGACTCACTGCCTACACGGATATCACAGGCAAGCGCCAGCTCGCAGCCGCCCCCGAGCGCATATCCGTTGATGGCCGCTATGGTCGGCTTGTGGGACCTGTACACATTCAGCAGTACATCCTGAACCGCGAGGCCATAAATGTCGAGCGGCTCCCTGTCATGTATCCATTGAATGTCCGCCCCCGCCACAAATGTTTTTTCGTTCCCAGTGATGACAATTACACGGACATGGCCATCTTCATTCATCTGTTTGATGGCGCGGTCCAATTCAGCCCAACTGTCCGGATCCATTGCATTCCTTTTCTCCGGCCTATGAATCTGGATGGTTCCAATACCATTGTCAATGGATAGTTTCAAATATTGATAATCTGCCATTGGCTCAGTTCTCCTCTTTGCTGTAGTCATATACTCCCTTGCCTGTTTTTCTTCCCAGCCTTCCAGCCTTTACATATTTGATCAGCAGCGGGCTCGGACGGAATCTTTCCCCCAGGGTGCTGTGCAGGTATTGGAGATTGTTCAGCCTTGTATCCAGCCCCACCAGATCGCCAAGCTTGAAAGGCCCCATCGGATAGTTCAATCCCAATTCAATCGCTCGGTCGATTTCCTCCGGCGTGCCCACACCCTCCATCAGCATATTGAACGCTTCATTTCCGACCAGGCTGCTGATCCTGCTTGTGACAAATCCAGGGAATTCATTGATCAATACCGTTTCCTTGCCCATTTGGACCGCTACTGCTCTCACCGTTTCAGCTGTATCGTCACTTGTTTCCAATCCTCTGGCTATCTCGACCAGCTTCATCTTTGGGACCGGGTTGAAAAAATGCATGGCAATGACTTTTTCCGGACGTTTCGTGTAGGAACCGATTTCCGTCGGGCTCATTGTGGACGTATTGGTCGCCAGTATGACGTCCCCGCGCGTATGCTCATCCAGCTGCTCAAAAACCGATTGCTTGATGGACTTCACTTCAGGCACTGCCTCAATGACAAAATCCGCGTTTTTGGCTGCTGAAGGCAGATCAGTGGTGTAAGTGAGGTTTCTGATGGCTTGTTCCTTCTGTTCAGCCGTTATTTTGTTTCGCTCCACACCCTTCCCAAGCATCTCCTCAATATACGCTTTCGCCTTGTCGAGGCTGGCCTGCTGGAGATCGCTGACAACGGTTTCAAACCCTCCGACAGCACTTGCATAGGCAATGCCGCTCCCCATGATGCCGGAGCCTACAACCAAAATGGTCTTAACGTTCATGGTTCTCCTCCTGACCTGGTATGTTATTTATTTATGATTGCGCCCCCGGTTTTCCTGATTTCCGGGACTCATTTTCGATGATGTGCATGTTATTACCGATTGTTTAACTGTAATTACCGATTGTGCAGTTGTTATTACCGATTGTGCCTGTAATATTACCGATTCACCCCGTTATTCGCGATTATGTATCATTTACATGCGATTATTGCAGTTGCACTCGCGAATGTCGGTCAATTACGCGCGATTCTTCATCACTTACTTGCGATTATAGGCCCTTTATTCGCGATTGTGCAAAGCATACCGGATTCTGTCCTGCATTCATATCCCCATACTTACTGGAGACACTTCTCACCCATCATGCCGAACCTGTAAAATCACTTTTCCAATATGGCTGCCCTCTTCCAACGCTGCCTGGGCTTCTCTCGCCTGTTCCAAAGGAAAAACCTTGTCAATATACGGGAAGGCGTTTGTCCTCTGCAGGAAGGCAACAACCTCATGAAAATCATGCAATTCCCCCATCCAGGAGCCGGTAATGGTGATTTGCTTTCCGAAAATCAGTCTTAAATCCACTTCAGCAATTGGCCCTGTTGTAATGCCGCAAAAGGCTAGACGTCCCCCGCGAGCAAGCATTTGCAGGCTTTCGTTGAAGGTTTTGCGGCCGACATGATCCAGGACCAGATCCGCTCCGGCCTTATTCGTGAGTTCCCATATTTGCCTGCGGGTTTCCTGGCCTCTGACGACGAATTCAACATCGGTAAATCCTTGGCCGCGAAGGAAATTGATTTTTTCCTCCGAGCTGACAATGCCGATCACCCTGGCACCGAATGCCCTTGCAATGGAAAGTGCTGCGTATCCAAGGCCGCCGGAGGCTCCCCAGATGACAACGGTATCTTTTGCCGTCATTTTCCCTTTCGTCACAAGTGCGTTCCAAGCAGTGACATAAGCGACCGGAACTCCCGCCCACTCCTTCATCTTGCCATCCGTTATCTTGACGGCCCTTTTCCCCTCTATTGTTACGAAATCAGCGTATCCTCCGTTACTGTTGTATCCTAGTACTTCAAACTGCTTGCAAAGTGTTTCGCGGCCTTTGGAACAGGCTTTACATTGGCCGCAGCCCTTGCCAGGATAGAGCACCACGGGATCTCCCGGCGATACATGCGTGACCTTGTCTCCGGTATCAGTTACCATTCCTGCAACATCACTGCCTGGGATTCTCGGGAGAAACAGCTTGTCCCCTGTTCCGCCCTTCCTCAGCCATATATCCAGGTGGTTCAGTCCGCAATACTGCACTTGAATCCTGATTTCGTTCTCCTCCAACGGAGGCATGTCCAGTGTGTCTTTATATAAAAGACGGTCAAGTCCGCCATGCTCTTCAAGAACAATGCCTCTCATTGTACGCAGGCTTGCTTTCATCATCCCCACGCCTCCTATCTGCGATCCTCAAACCGTTTCAGCTTTGCGCGCGATCCATGGCCGGTCAACATACGCAAGGAATCCTCTTCTACAATTTGCACGTTGATTTTTACTCCGATTTTCCTCTTTAGTTCGTACTCAAGCTCCTGCATCAGTCCGTGCATATCTCCGCTGGCATATTTCGGTTCCACCATGATGGTCATTTCATCCCGTACGATTCCATCTACGTCTGCTCTTTCGGCAAAACAGAAGTATTCCCCGTTCACCTTCGGGTTTTCACTAACGATTTCCCCCAGGGCTTCCGGCCAGACGTTGATTCCCCTCAGCTTGATCATGTTATCGCTGCGTCCTTGGAAATAATCGATTTTCTTATGCCAGCTTCCGCAGGAGCATTGCCTGGTCTCATAGCTGGCTGAAATATCCTGGATGTTATAGCGGATTTGCTGGGTGCCCGTCTTGTACAGAGCTGTCACTACGATGTTCCCCCTATGGCCCGGCGGGAGAGGTTCACCTGTTTCAAAATCCACCACTTCCACAATAAAAGCATCCTCGAATACATGGAGACCATCTTCGGCCTGGCAATCAGCCGCTACGTATTGCACTTCATGAAAAGCATACGAATCGTAAACCGGCACATCGAACATTTTTTTGACCGGCTCTTTGTTGCCAAATGCGGAGAGGGTTTTAAGTTTTAAGTCCGTTTTTGGATCCAGCCCCATCTTCATGGCTGTGTTTCCAATATGTACAAGGAAATCGGAAGTGGCCAAAATGGACGAAACGCCAAAAGTCCTCGCAAATTCCACCTGTTTTTCCGTTGGCGTCACGTTTCCGGTTCCGGTTGTAATCGGTGTGCAGCCAAGCCAATGCCATAAACCATGGTCCATGATCCATGCCGCATTATGAGTCGAATAGGCCCACGAATTCATGACCGCGTCCCCCGGCCTGATTCCATGGAGATAAAAAGTCCGGGCACTCAGGATGGCTCCAACTTCGCGGTCCCAGGCAGAATAAATGGTCGGGCGTGGAGCGCCTGTCGTTCCGCCGCTCGTGTAAAATCTTAGCGGCTCATGGGCACCGTCCTTGAATAAGTATTTCTGGTAATCTCCAAAAGGAGGGGAAATTTCGATGCTTTCCCGAATATCGTCTATCGTATATTGGGGTATTTTATGCATATCATCAAGGCTTTGAACATCTCCGGGAGTAAAATCATGTTTCTTCCAAAGCCGCTGAAAAAAAGGAAGCTCAGCACCTCTCTCCAAAGTGGCTTTAAGGCGTTTCAGCTGAGTGCTCTCTATCTGCTCTCTGCTCCACCTCAAGGCACCCTCCATAAATTCGGCCGGGGGCTCATACTCCTCTACCAGCTTGTCAAAATTAACCGATTTATAGTAATAAGGTATTTTCGTTGTTAACATATAACGTTCCTCCTTCTATCATGGATGGAGCCCCGTTCCCTGTTCAGGGAACAGGATGATGTTTATTCACAATGGCAAAAAGAGCAATCCTGCGATCCAAATGGCCCCCACTGCAACCAAGATTGGAAGACAGTATCCCATGAAATCACGTACCGTAAGGCGTGTGCCCAAAGCCAAAATTGGAAAATAAAGAAGGGCCCAAAACGGCTGGATCAGGTTCGTCCAAATATCTCCAAAAGTGATGGCCAATATAGCCCGCGGGACTTCTACTCCCAATTCAACCGCCGCCGGGATGATAAACGGTGCCGTGGCAGTAAATTGTGAACCCGCAGATGGGACAAACAGGTTGATAAATCCTGTAATCAAAAAAGTGAAAACCGGGAAAGTAAATTCACTTGAGTTATTGAGCATCCACTCTGTCAATTTATTGGACAGCCCTGAGGCTACCAAAACGGAAGCGATGCCTCCATAAATCGGAAACTGAAGAGCTATGCTGCTTGTTGCCGGAATGTTTTTCGTGAAGGATTCTACATAGGTGGATGGATTCCGCTGGATAAGAAAGCCCAGAATGATGGCAATAAAGGCTACTGAATTCAAATTCAGCCCATTGATCCCTTTTGTGCCAAAATAATAAAGAAGGTAAATCAGCCCAAGGAAGCCGAACAAAAAAAGGATGGGACGAAACTGGTTGATTCTTTCGGCAAAGGTAGAGCCTGCCGGAGCTACGGCTGTCATTTCCGCTTCTTCCAGCGCAGCTGCCTCTTCCCCCTTGTTAATGGCCAAATCGTGGAAGGTGACAATATCGGTTTTGTTTTTGCCGATGAAATAAAAGATGATGGTTGTAACAATCACAATGGCGAATGCCGTAACCATGTTCAATGTTGAAAATGTCGTCTTATCAAGTGTATAAATACCGCCCAGCAGCTCGGTGAAGCTTCCTTCGGTCGCAACAAATAAAGGAATGGTTCCCGAAATTCCCGTAAGGGAAATAGTGAACGATGAGTAAGCCACGGCTGCCAAAAGGCGATAGTCCACTCCTTTTACGTTCTGCCCCAAAGCTCTTGCGTAAAGGGATGTGACAACAGGACCAAAATACCACCCCAAAAAAGAAGTGAGTGCACCTATTACACTGGTAGAAACATAAGCAAAGGCAGGTGTTTTGATTTTTCCGGCGAGCCGCTTGATGACCCTTTGCACAACCGGTGTATCCACAAGGACAAGAGCTGCGGCATATGTAATGATCAGTTGGAACGCAAACGTAAAAAGCATCGGAAAACCATCGAACCAAAAGCCCAGGACCTCCATGGAAGAAGATTCAGTAAACAGGATGGCCATAAGGATCGCCAGCAAGGACAATACCAGAGCAAAGATAAAAGCATCCGGAAAATATTTGCTGTAAGCGTCAGCCACTCTTTCAGACATTGTTTTTTTCATACAGTATAATCCCCCTATGTTTTGAACATTCTGAATTTCATGCGCATCCTCCTGTTGCAGTACTTGTTGTCAAATGACTACTCTTATAAAATGCCGCCCGGACCTCGCGGGCGGCTGGATAATGATTATTTGTTCAGCGGAGAGCCGCAAACGCCGCAATGCTTGAAGTGCTCAGGGATATCCTTCGCTCCGCATTCTGTGCAATCAATGGACGGAGCACCCCATTTATGCTCATAGGAATCACCGGAGCTCATGCGCTTCCGCAGCATCTCATAATCTGGCAGGCGTTTTTCGCTGAATGCACGCATCGCTTCATGCGTTTCATAGTTTGCCGTATGGACGGTCAGCCAGTCCCTGGCATGTCCGACTGTCAAGTCAAGCGGCATCTTCTTCCAGAAGTTCGTTTGCTCCTTCGTATAGCGCATGCATTCCGGAAGCTTTGCCAGCAGCTTCTTTGCCATGGTCTCTACAGCTTCATCCAATTGGTCATACGGTACCACCTGATTGACAAGGCCCCACTCAAGTGCTTTTTCAGCACTGATTTCTTCATTCAGCCACAATATTTCACGTGCGCGCCTGTCTCCCACCATGATGGGCAGCCATTGTGTCGCTCCGCCTGCAGCTACGCTGCCATGGGAGTTTCCGACCTGGCGGATATAGGCATGGTCCGCCATGATGGCCAAATCACAGTTCATGTTAAACTCATTCCCGCCGCCAACCGTAATTCCATTGAGCCTCGCGATGGTCGGCTTCCCGATATCAAGCAACTTTTTATGGGCATCGATGAATTGCCCCATCCACTTCCAATAGTTTCTCGGACGGTCCAGTATTTCATTATTTTGCTCCTTCATGTCGGCACCTGTACAGAACGCTTTGTCTCCTGCGCCGGTCAGGACGACCACTCCTACTTCATCGTCCCAAGAAACGATTTCAAACACCCGGGTCATTTCCTTCAGAGTGCGGAAATTCAAGCAATTGTATACTTCCGGGCGATTGATGGTAATGGTGGCGATTCCATCTTTTTTCTCATATTTGACATTTTGCAGGTCCAGATCCTCTGGCTGCGGCGGGTTCAAGAAATGATCCATAGTTGTTACCTCCTGTAATATGTTCTCGATTACTAAT
>DATBUB010000255.1:0-5643 GCA_036516555.1 Bacillaceae bacterium | reverse complement strand
TTAACTCGGATCCAGCCAGTCCCAAGTTGGGGGTGCATGATATCAACGCCAACCTTCTTGAAGGAATGGAAGAAGCCGGTATTGATGTCATTCCATACGAAAATATTACAAACACAAAAAAAACAATCATCCAAGATGGCCTTGACGGTTTATTGCAAAATAAGGATTCGAAAGTGCAATTGATCCTGCAAAATAGTGACCCTGCAACAGCTAACGCTCTGAAAATAAAAGTGCAACAGGCGGTTTCACAATTTCAATCAAAGCTTATACACAAAGAGGACAATGAAATTCCGGTTAAAAACAGCATGGACACCAAATATATTTATGGGAACAGTGAGACTGTCTTCTTCGATGTATTAAGCCCAATCTTAATTGGATTCTTCGTCTTCTTTTTTGTTTTTCTTATTTCCGGAATCGGTTTATTAAAAGAAAGAACCACCGGTACACTGGAACGCTTGATGGCTACGCCTGTCCGCAGATGGGAAATTGTAACCGCATATATAGTGGGATTTGGAATATTTGCAGTCATACAAACTATTATCGTAGTGCTGTACTCGGTCCATGTGTTGGACATGGTTCTGGCAGGATCCATTTGGAATGTCATGTTCATTAACCTGCTGCTGGCTTTTGTTGCTTTATCGTTGGGCATTCTTTTATCATCATTTGCCGCGTCTGAATTTCAAATGGTTCAGTTCATTCCGGTGGCTGTCATCCCCCAAATATTTTTCTCGGGGATTATTCCGCTAGAGGGTATGGCAAACTGGCTCCAGGCAATTGCCAAAGTAATGCCGCTATATTATGCGGCTGACGCACTAAAGGCTATAATGTATAAAGGAATGGGAATCAGTGATATTGGCGGAAATCTTTTGGCATTAGTTATATTTGCGTCAATTTTTACTGTGCTGAATGTATTCGCATTAAAGAAATATCGCTCATTATAAAAGGGTTGAAACCAAAGGAAGTGGTTCTTTTTGTCCAATCATAATCTGTTGGATGCCATGCTTTCACAAGCCAAACAAACGAAAAAACAAACAGATAAACAACAAAAAATAGTGGAAACAGCCATTAAATTATTTGCGGAAAAAGGATATGCCAACACATCAACGAGTGAGATATCCAAGGCTGCAGGTGTAGCAGAGGGAACCATTTTCCGTCATTTTGGTACAAAGGAACGTTTATTGCTCGCTTTGATCCTGCCATTTTTGAAAGACTTCATCCCTACGATGGCCGGGGACGTGTTCAAGGAAATTATGTCCAAAAACATAGTTGGTTTTGATGGCTTTTTAAGGGCGTTGCTAAAAAACCGAATGGAATTTTTCAAGGAGAACAAAGATATCTTTCAAATTATTGTGAAAGAGCTTTTTTACAAAGAAGAGCTGCGAAATGAGTTCCTGCCTTATTTTGAGGAAAATATCTTCCAGAGAATTATCCAAGTGATTGATATGTATAAAGAACGTGGGGAGTTAAGGGAGGATATTTCGACAGACGCCGTGCGGAGGCTGGTGTTTACCTTTGTTGGCGGTTACTTTGTTACCCACTTCCTTCTTGTTCCGGACAATTCTTCCTTGGATGAGGATGATGAAATAGAAAACATCATTAAGTTTGTTATGGATGGGATAGGCGTAAAAAAATAGAGCGCTTGAGTATTTGCCCTGAGCGCTCAGTAATAAAAGGGGTCATTCTGGAGGGAGGACGGGACTTGGATTTCAAGAAAGTCTTCCTCCGATATTTCACTTTTTTGAGATAAGAGGACCGATTGAAATGCTTTAAATAATGATTGAATCTCTTTCTGTTCATTGATCATTTTCAAGCTTTTTTTATAGTCATCTTCATCTTTGTATCTTGAAATTTCAATCCACTTCGTTTTATCCGTTTTGCTGTTTAAATAAATGGAATGAAAGTCTACATATCTCCCGTAAATTGCTCCAGCCTTTTCTTGAATGTCCAAAAACTCTTCTACTTTATCTTCTTGAACATGGTATTGATACATTTTTACAAACACCTGAATCATCTCCTGAAGCCAATACTTGGCCATTAACTTATCATTGCATAAGAAGTAATTCTTCATTGGATAGAGGATTTCCTTTACGAAAGGAAAAAGCACCACTGCTGTTAGTGATGCTTTAAAGGTTACTATTGCTGCTTTTTTATCCTAAAGTGCATGGAGATCAGCCTTAAGCCGGAGCCGAAATCAATGGTGGCCAGGATGAGGAGCATGTAGGAGAAGAAATTCCAACCTGTCATGCCCACTTGCTGGATGCAAAAAAAGGTGAAGACGGCTCCCAGGAGGATGTAGACAATTCCAGAAAAGAGGGGAGACTGTCTCATAGGAAGAACCCTCCAATCCAGTTCAGCATCTTTTCTGTTTCCTTAATATAATTTTCCAAATACCGCACGGCTACATACTGAACAATGATTACCATCGTATTCATCATGACGTGGGCAATGATCGGAACGATGATTCTCTTGGTCCTGACATAGAGGAAGGCAAAGACAAAGCCCATGGCGGTGTAGAGCAGGATATGCGTAAAATCCATGTGAGCAACGGAGAAGATCAGGGAGCTGAGCAATGCGGCAGCCCAAAAAGGGAAACGGTTGTAAAACATTCCGAAAATCACTTTGCGGAACACAATTTCCTCCAGGATGGGACCGACAATGGAGATGATGATGATGATCCATGGGAAGAAATTGATCATGTCGAGAAGGTCTTGTGTATTCTCGGATCCGGGATCGATTCCAATCGCCGTTTCAATCAAAATGGCGACAGCCTGAGCGATGAAAGCCAAGAAGACGCCGAGAACTCCCCATCCGATGGCTCCCCCGAGCGGCATCGGGGTCCCTTTCTCAACCTTGGTATAGGGTTCGCTCTTTCTCAAGATAAGCAAAATACCTGCAAGAGCGGCAAAGAAGCTGAAGAGGAACCATCCGCCAATGATGAGATATTTCGTATCAATCGAATTGTCGTTAAATCCTACGGTGGCCACAACCGAAAGGAGAGGCACTGCAACCAGGGTGGACAGCTGCGCCGCCACATAAATGATCAATATGTAAATGTATTTTTTTTTCATGTGCATATTAAGTCCCTTCGCGAAATATAAAAGGTAAGGCAATCTTTATTCTACTAGTAATAGGATATGCGTTCAACGGAAAGACTTTCAAACTAAATCCGATCCGGCTCAAATCTTTCTTCAAGATACACACAAATTTAAAATAATGTAGAGTCTTGCCGAAAAGATTTTTGGAAAAAATGATGCAAGGGACTTGCAAATGAAAAATGAATTCATTAATATAATAATTGTGTTAGCACTCAATGGCATAGAGTGCTAATAGACTAACTACATTCCACTACATAATACCATTTAAGGAGGTTGTTTCACTTGTTAAAACCACTAGGTGATCGCGTCATTATTGAGCTGGTTGAGTCGGAAGAAAAAACGGCTAGCGGTATCGTGCTTCCGGACACTGCAAAGGAAAAGCCACAGGAAGGCAAAATTGTTGCTGTAGGTACAGGACGTGTCCTTGACAGCGGCGAACGTGTTGCTCTTGAAGTGTCTGAGGGAGATACCATCATCTTCTCTAAATACGCGGGAACAGAAGTGAAATATCAAGGTACTGAATACTTGATTCTCCGCGAATCCGACATACTTGCTGTTATCGGCAAATAACTTTTGAAACACACAAGCTATAATCATTTTCAAAATTGATGGGGAGGTTTTTAAAGAATGGCTAAAGATATTAAATTCAGCGAAGATGCGCGCCGTGCGCTGCTCCGTGGTGTAGATCAGCTTGCAGATGCCGTTAAAGTAACTCTTGGACCAAAAGGACGCAACGTGGTTCTGGAGAAAAAATTCGGTTCTCCACTGATCACAAACGACGGTGTAACCATCGCGAAAGAAATCGAGTTTGAAGATGCATTTGAAAACATGGGTGCGAAGCTTGTATCTGAAGTTGCGAGCAAAACAAACGATGTAGCGGGTGACGGTACAACTACTGCGACTGTCCTTGCACAAGCGATGATCCGCGAAGGCTTGAAAAACGTAACAGCTGGCGCCAACCCTGTCGGGATCCGCAAAGGAATCGAAAAAGCGGTTGCTGCAGCAGTGGAAGAGCTGAAAGCCATCTCCAAGCAAATTGAAGACAAAGAATCCATTGCACAAGTTGCTTCCATCTCTTCCGGTGACGAAGAAGTGGGCCAATTGATCGCAGAAGCAATGGAGCGTGTTGGAAACGACGGCGTCATCACAATCGAAGAATCCAAAGGCTTCACTACAGAGCTTGACGTTGTGGAAGGTATGCAATTCGACCGCGGATATGCATCTCCTTACATGGTGACAGACTCTGACAAAATGGAAGCTGTCCTGGAAAACCCATATATCCTTATCACAGACAAGAAGATTGCAAACATCCAGGAAATCCTTCCTGTTCTTGAGCAAGTTGTGCAGCAAGGCAAGCCGCTATTGATGATCGCTGAAGATGTAGAAGGCGAAGCATTGGCTACGCTTGTTGTAAACAAACTGCGGGGCACATTCAATGCAGTAGCTGTTAAAGCTCCTGGCTTCGGCGACCGCAGAAAAGCCATGCTTGAAGATATCGCTATCCTTACAGGCGGCGAAGTCATCACTGAAGAGCTTGGCCTTGACTTGAAATCTGCTACTATCGATTCTCTTGGACGCGCTGCAAAAGTCGTTGTTTCCAAAGAGAACACAACGATTGTAGAAGGCGCTGGAGATTCTGCAAACATCTCTGGACGCGTAAATCAAATCCGCGTTCAAATGGAAGAAACCACTTCCGAATTTGACCGTGAAAAACTTCAGGAGCGCCTGGCTAAATTGGCTGGCGGCGTAGCTGTCATCAAAGTCGGTGCTGCAACTGAAACAGAATTGAAAGAGCGCAAGCTTCGCATTGAAGACGCTCTGAACGCAACTCGCGCAGCGGTTGAAGAAGGTATCGTTTCCGGCGGTGGTACTGCCCTCGTGAACGTATACAACAAAGTGGCTGGACTGGAAGCGGAAGGCGACGTAGCAACAGGTGTGAAAATCGTTCTTCGTGCGCTTGAAGAGCCAGTACGCCAAATCGCACACAACGCCGGACTTGAAGGATCCGTTGTCGTGGAGCGCCTGAAAAAAGAAGAAATCGGCATCGGTTTCAACGCGGCTACCGACGAGTGGGTCAACATGATCGACGCTGGTATCGTGGATCCAACAAAAGTAACGCGCTATGCGCTTCAAAACGCAGCTTCCGTTGCAGCTATGCTTCTGACAACAGAAGCGGTTGTAGCTGACAAGCCAGAACCAGCTGGTCCTGCAATGCCTGACATGGGCGGAATGGGCGGCATGGGCGGCATGATGTGATAAACATCATGAATCCTTGATATATCGGCGTTTTTGGGTAGATCATGGAAAAATGCTCATATATTTGTTCATAGTGAGCAAAAAATACTAATTTTACACGAAAACCTCATTATCAGAGAAGGTCTTCCATCAGCTTACTGAACTGGTGGAAGGCCTTTTCTTCCATTTTATCAGTCATGTGAGCGTAAATGTTCATGATGGTATTTAGTTGGTATTGGGTCTCTTTGATCCCGCACGAACTTCAATTAATAAAGATGTGTGCGTGTGTCTAAATGAATGTAGTGTTATATTA
>DATBUB010000254.1:0-5393 GCA_036516555.1 Bacillaceae bacterium | reverse complement strand
AAGGGTGAATACATTGAAGAAAAACACCATATTGATTGCAATGCTTGCATTTTCTGCCGTCCTGCTTGGCGGGTGTTCAGGTGTGGAAAATGAAACAGGCTTTTTCTATAACTCGTTCGTCCGTCCTTTTGCCTGGATGATTCATGAAATTGGAACCGCTCTTGGAGGAAACTTTGGCTTGGCGTTAATTATCATTACGCTGATCATCCGACTCGTGCTCATGCCATTCATGCTGAAGACCTATAAAAATCAGCAGCTAATGAAGGTAAAAATGGACAAGATCAAGCCGGAAATGGAAGAGATTCAAAAGCGCTCCAAGGAGGCGAAAACTTCTGAGGAAAAAGCTCAGGTTCAGCAGGAAATGATGGCTCTATACCAGAAACACCAGATCAATCCGCTTAATATGGGCTGCCTGCCGCTGATCATCCAGATGCCGATCCTCATGGGATTGTATTATGCCATCCGCAGTTCGACGGAAGTGGCTTCCCATACATTTCTATGGTTCAACCTTGGACAATCGGATTTGGGCATCACCATTATCGCGGGTCTTGTCTATCTCATTCAGGCTCAAGTTTCGCTGGCGACCGTTCCCGAGGCCCAAAAAGCGCAAATGAAGATGTTTTCGTATATATCTCCCATCATGATTGTCATCATTTCGCTCAACGCCCCGGCAGCACTCCCTTTATACTGGACGGTAGGTGGCATGTTCCTCATCATTCAGACATGGATCGGGAGGAAGTTTTACCAGCAGCACCCTGAAAAATCAGCAGAATAATTTCGAGAAATCAGCCTCAGTATCATTGGGGCTTTTTTTTATGAAAAATCTCTAGAAATATTTAGCAAATAAATGAAACTTTCCCCGCAGGTGATACGTTTATTCTATTGAAGAAAAATATCTATGGGAACTTCCGATCATATTCTACATCTCGGTACAGTATATAGACATAACAATCTGTCACAAGGATATAGATGAAAAAAAGATGGAGTCACCCCATAAGAGGGGGATTTGTTTTGAAAAAGAAGAGGGTATGGATTTGGGTTGTATCGATTGTCGGAGTCCTGGCCATTGCGGCGGCAGCCACTTTTATCATTAAAGGCAGAGAGGCAAAGTTGGCAGGGACCGGCATGGAAGAAATGCCTGTGACTGTCCAGAAAGCGGCAGAACGGGAGCTTGTTGAGACAATCCTCGTCACAGGAAAAATTGTTCCCGAAAGTGAACAAAAGCTGTATATGGAACCGGATAAAGGTGAAATCAGCCAATATAAAGTTGAAGAAAATCAGAAGGTAAAAGCGGGAGATCCTCTTTTTCTCTATGACTCTTCCAAACTGGATGCAGAGTTCAACAGGGCAGTCCGTGAAAGGGATCTGATACAAAGCCGGGCAAAAACAGAGCAGAACCAAATCGCGGACATGAACAAGCGGCTTGCGGCGGCTAAGAAGAATGGCGGCTCTCAAAGTGCCGGGGAAGAAGGCGCTCCTGCAGATGACGTCAATCAGCTGATGAATGAAAAACTTCAGCTGGAAATCCAATATGAAGGCACAAAGGCAGAAATCGCTTCTGCCCAGGATCAAATAAACGAAATCAATACACGCAAGAAAGAAATGACCGTTGTTAGCAAAATCGACGGCATTGTGGTCAAGGTAAACCAAAACGTAGCAAAAACCGAAAATGGATCAGCAGAGCCTGTGGTCCACATCATTTCAAGCGATCCGTATAAAGTCATAGGCACCATGAGTGAATTTGATACGGTGAAAATAGATAAAGGACAAGCGGTTACCATCCGGCCAAAAGTCTTCAAGGACAGGGAATGGAAAGGTGTCGTGGAGTCTGTGTCCCAATTCCCGAATGAAGAAGGCGGTGGCGGCGAAGAGTTCGGCGGCGGAGGCGGAGGCAGTGTCACCATGTATCCGTTCAAGGTGGCCATAACGGACGATACATCGGAATTGCGCCAAGGCTTCCACGTTTCCCTTGAAATCAAGGTGAGCGGGGATGAAAAACGTTTGGCCATTCCTCATACTGCTCTCATGAAAGAGGATACGGATATCATCTATGTGCTGGCAGATGGAAAGCTTGAGAGACGCGAAGTGAAAACAGGCGCCATGAACGATGAGTTCATTGAAATCACGAAGGGCCTCAAGAAGGACGAATTGGTTGTCCTGACTCCACAAGATGTCATGCACGACGGAATGGAAGTGACCTCCTTTGATGAAGCTGAGTGATATTACAAAGGTTTATGGAAATGGGTCCCTTCAAGTTCCGGTCTTGCATGGCATTGACTTGGAGATTGAGGATGGGGAGTTCGTCTCTATCATGGGACCATCCGGCTCAGGGAAGTCCACTTTGATGAACATCATTGGCTTCCTGGATTACCCGACAGCCGGAACGTTTGAATTGAATGGAGAAAAAATCGGCCAGGTCAAAGAGAACAAGCTTGCCAAGCTGAGGAATGAGCATGTCGGTTTTGTCTTTCAGCAATTTTTCCTTCTGCCGCGTTTAAATGCGCTGAAGAATGTGGAGTCCCCCTTGATTTATGCTGGCGTAACGATGAGGGAAAGAACGGAGAGGGCCAAGCAAATGCTCGCCAAGGTGGGGCTGGAGGATCGGATGAAGCATCTCCCCAGCCAGCTGTCCGGCGGTCAAAAGCAGCGTGTGGCCATTGCACGGGCTTTGGTGAACAACCCCTCTGTCATTTTGGCGGACGAGCCGACCGGGGCGCTGGATTCAAAAACGAGCCAGCAGATCATGGAACTGCTGGTCCAACTGAATCAGGAGGGGAAGACGGTCATCATCGTTACCCATGAAGAAGAGGTGGCCGCCTACACGAATCGGATCATCACCTTGAAAGACGGCAGGATCACAGATGATCGGAGGAGGACATCATGAGCATATTTGAGAGTTTTAAAATTGCGCTGTCCTCCATCTGGAACCATAAGATCCGGTCCATCCTGACGATGCTCGGCATCATTATCGGGGTGGCGGCTGTCATCATCATTGTTGCAATCGGTCAGGGTGCCAAAACGACAATGACGGAAGAGCTCTTTGCAACGGATAAAAATGCGGTTGAAATTTTTCCGGAATATATTCAATCCGAAGAAGAAGAATCGGACATGATGTTTACGGAGCCTCCCGAGCTGACATCGGAAGATATCGAGATGCTGGGAGAGGTGCCTGGAGTGAAAGCGGTACTGGCCACGAACCAGGGCTGGGGTCCGATGGTCCGGAATGACAAACAAGGCGATATGCAGATTACGGGTGTCGGAGGAGAGTATTTTTCAGCCCGGAACATCCAAGTGGTGGAAGGCCGCGCCATAAATGGAAGAGACAATGATGGCATGAACCGTGTGGCCATGATTGATACGGAGGCCAGGGATGTGTTTTTCAAAGAAAATGAAACTGTCATAGGGGAAATCATCGACCTCAATGGCAACCCGTATAAAATCGTGGGAGTTTATGAGTCTCCGATTCCTGAGCAATTCCGCCATTTTGAAAATGGGGAAATGCTCATGCCGAGAGCCGTCATTTCGATGATGTTTGGAAGCCGGGAGATCGAGCAGCTGGCCATCATTGCGAGCGATCCTGAAAAAATATCCGAAACGGGACGGCGCGCAGCGGATGCATTGACAGAGGCAAAAAACGATGAAAACTGGATGTTTAATATTTATGATTTCTCCGAGTATGAAAAAGAACTGGATACGGTCATTACGCTAATGACATTATTCATCGGAAGCATTGCCGGTATCTCCTTGCTGGTCGGTGGAATCGGGGTCATGAACATCATGCTCGTCTCCGTCACAGAGCGTACGAGGGAAATCGGCCTCCGGAAAGCTCTCGGGGCGACCCGGCGAAAAATATTGCTTCAGTTCTTGATCGAGTCTGTAACTCTCACCTCATTGGGAGGCATGCTTGGCATCGGCCTTGCCGCCGTGGGGACAATGATCGTCTCGCAGGTATCGCCCATTACGGCAACCGTCAGTCCGCTGGTCGTGCTCATCGGCGTTGGGTTCTCGGCCTGTATCGGGATTGTATTCGGAATCCTGCCTGCAAACAAAGCCTCGAAGCTCAGCCCGATTGATGCGCTGAGGTATGAGTAGGAAGAAAAAGCAAACCGAGTGTTTCGGTTTGCTTTTTTTGTGGCATAAAAATTGCTGATTGGACGGTGAATTGTGTAGCCGCCGGACAGTTAATTCAGCCCAATGGACAGTAAATCGCCATAAGCGGACAGTAAAACTCCGGAAGCGGACAATAAACACCCCAATGGACGGTAAACCTTCCGATGTGACAGTAAACAAAAAAATGCCGGTGCCACAATTAAAAAAACTAATTTTTCACATGATTCCAGCACCCAATGTCAAAACAGGCACATAAAAGCCGAAACGCCAACAAAATAGCTGCCCCTATAACAAAAACTAGGGACAGCCATTGGATCAGTTTGTTTTGGCCAAGCCATGCTTCTTAATATGATACTGGAGGCTTTGCCGGGTGATTCCGAGTTTGCGGGCGGCTTTTGAAATATTCCAGTCCGTTTGTTCAAGCGTTTTCTGGATAAAATGCTCCTGGGAAGCCACGAACAATGACTTTAGCGGTGTTTTATTTTCCTGGACCGCTTCTTCCGTTTTGCCGGAAAGGATTTTCCGGCTCATGTAGGAAGGAAGCTGATCGACGTCGATGGCCTTCTCTTCTTCGCTCGAACGGATGATCAAGTTTTCAATCAGATGCTCCAGTTCGCGCGTATTCCCAGGCCATTCATAGTCCAGGAGCAGGTTCCGCAGATTTTGAGTGATTCCCGGCACCGCTTTCGAGAATTTTTTGCGGAACGTATCCAAGAAGTAATCGATAAAGAAATGGATATCCTCCTTGCGCTCCCTTAAAGGGGGGATATACAGGCTCGTATGTGCAATCCGGTAGAACAAGTCAAGCCTCATCCTGTCTTCATTGATCATTTTCTCCGGATCTTCATTCGAAGCGCTGATGACGGTGCACTCGACCGGTGTCACATCATTGGAGCCCACACGGCGGACTTTTCGCTCCTGGAGCACCCTCATTAGCTTTGCTTGAAGAGTGACGGGCATGGAGTTGATTTCATCCAGGAACAGAGTGCCATCCTTCGCATATTCAAACAGTCCCATTTGGTTGGATGCCCCGGTAAATGCCCCTTTTACCGTTCCGAACAGCGTGCTTTCCAGCAGGTTCTCCGGGATAGCCGCACAGTTGATCGCAACAAAAGGGCTGTTCACCCTTGGACTGTGATTGTGCATGCTCTGGGCAAATAATTCCTTCCCGGTACCTGTTTCCCCCACGATCAGCACATCCGTGTTATGCACCGCAATGTTTTCCGCGTCCCGGATCAGGTTCTTTAAGGCCAGGCTTTTTCCTTTAATATCATCAAATGTAA
>DATBUB010000253.1:0-9778 GCA_036516555.1 Bacillaceae bacterium | reverse complement strand
CTCAACCCGTTGAGCTTTATCAGCTCTTCCGTGATGCCCAAAACTTCTTTGCCGGAGAACCTCCTTTCAATTTGCAGCTCGCGTAAAGCAGCATTCAGCCTTTCAAGATGCTCTTCCAGCAAAAAGGGCTGCCCTCCGTATGTCCGAAAGGTCTCAAATGCGCCAAGGCCATACAAAAATCCATGGTCAAACGGAGAGATGGAGGCCCTCTCAGCCTCCACGAACGTCCCATTCATATATACAAACATCAAATCACTTCCATCTTTTTATAACATTGAAGGAAATGTTGAAGCAACTGCTTGCCGGATTCTGTCATGACGGATTCAGGATGGAACTGAACACCTTCTACCGGCAATTCTCTATGGCGCAAACCCATGATTTCCTCTTCCTGTGTCCAAGCTGAGATTTCCAGGCACTCGGGCAGGCTTACCCTTTCCACAATGAGTGAATGATAGCGAGTGGCACGGAAAGGCTGGGGCATACCGGAAAATAAAGTCCGTTCATCATGCTGGATGGGAGAGGTCTTCCCATGCACAAGGCGGTCTGCTTTGACAACCTTTCCGCCAAAAACCTGTGCAATGGCCTGATGTCCCAAGCATACACCCAATATCGGGATTTTTCCGGCAAAATGCCGAATGGCCTCAAGCGAAATCCCGGCTTCATCGGGCGTACACGGCCCCGGGGATATCACGAGATAATCCGGCTGTATGTTCTCAATCTCTTCAAGAGAAATATCATCATTTCTTCTAACGAGAATTTCTTCCCCCAGCTCACCGAAGTATTGGATGATGTTATACGTAAATGAATCATAATTATCGATCATGAGAATCATTTGGGCACCTTCCTGTTCTCTGCAGCTTCCTTTGCTTTCCAAAGGGCAGCCGCTTTTTTCAGCGATTCTTTATACTCGGCCTCCGGATCGGAGTCAATGACGATGCCTGCTCCTGCCTGGACGTGGCACATACCTTCCTTCACCAGCATGGTCCGGATGACAATGTTCATATGAAGATCCTCGTTAAACCCTATCCAACCAAGGGATCCTGTGTACACACCCCTTTTTACCGGCTCCAGCTCTTCAATGATTTCAAGCGTCCGTACTTTTGGGGCCCCGGTTATTGTGCCTCCGGGAAACATTGCTTCCACCAATTCACAGGAGCTTTTATCCGCTGCTAGCGTACCGGTTACATTGGAGACAATGTGCATAACATGTGAATACTTCTCCACAGTCATCAGCTCGTCCACTTTTACTGTTCCATACTCACACACTTTCCCCATGTCGTTGCGTTCCAGGTCCACAAGCATAATATGCTCAGCCTGCTCTTTTTCATTGTCGATCAGTTCATTGGCAAGGCGCATATCATCCGCATCATCGATACCGCGTGGCCTCGTTCCCGCAATCGGCCTTGTGCTTACAGTGGTTCCGTCCTTCTTCACAAGAAGCTCTGGTGATCCTGAAACAATCTGGAACTCTGGAGTATGCAAGTATCCCATATAGGGAGAGGGATTCAGACTCCTCAACTCCCTATACACATCCAAGGCAGGGACTGATAGCTTGCGTGATTGCCTGACCGTCAAGTTGACTTGGAAAACGTCTCCTTCCGAGATATATTCCTGCACTCTTTTGACCGCTTTCACGAATTCCTCCTCGGTAAAAGACACATCCAGGCTTTCCCGTCCATCTGGGAAAGGCTCATCAGCCATCATACTTTCAAAGGTCTGTGCGTTCAGCCAAGCGGCTTTACCCTTTGCGAGCTTCTCCTCAGCCATCCGCCGGTCACCCTGATCGAGCACCATAATCCACAGGCACTCTTCCTCATGGTCGAACACAGCCCATTCATCAAATGCCATAAAATACATAATGGGAAAATTCAAGTCGTCTTCAGCCAGATTCGGCAGGCTTTCGATATATTGCGCATAATCGTAACTGATATAGCCAACGGCCCCTCCCTGAAAATCCGGGAGTCCCGGTATAGGGTTAATGATAAAAGGCTTCATCCATTCCTCCAGCACAGAAAGCGGCCTTCCCCTATATACGGTACGTTCTCCATCCTGCACGACCTCGGTCTTATCCCAGTCAGACTCAATGACCGCAAATGGCCGGATGGCTGCGATGCTGTATTTTCCTGCGCGTCCGCTTTCGAGCAGGACATGGCGGTCTTCCTCGTTGACAAGGGCCAAATAGCCATTAAAAAACCTTTCCTTTGTAAAAGGGATTTTTTCAAACAAGACTTGTGGCATCAAATGTCACATCCATTTCTTTGTCTATGAAAACCAAGCTAATATCACTTTGATTTTATCAGCAAATGAAGCATGTGACACCATGATTTTATGACATGTAAAAAGGATGGCATAAAAGAGCATCGCATAAAGCAATGCGCCAATCCCATCCTTCACTCCTATCACCAATAGCTGCGCGCTTGTTCTGCCGCCATTGCATCAGCTTTCGTTCGATGAACCGTGCCAAAGGGATGCTCGGGAGGCGCATAGATTGAATAAAGCTTTAGGGGCCTATCCCCCGTATTGTACAGATTGTGCCACATTCCTGCTGGAACCATAATGGCCGATTCTTCCCGAACCTCCCTTTCAAAACTCAATTGATCTCTTCTGGCTCCCATCTGGACCCTCCCCTGGCCGTCTTCTATCCGGAGGAATTGATCGACATCGGGGTGTATTTCCAGCCCAATGTTTTCGCCGGGATTTAGGCTCATGAGGGTAACCTGCAAATGGCTCCCCGTCCATAATGCCGTACGGAAATGGCTGTTTTGAACGGAAGCCTCTTCTATATCAATGACAAAAGGCTCCCTTCCATGATCTCTCATTCCATTCGCTTCCTGCCTTAGAGCAGCAAATGGTTGATGCTGCAGTCCTCCTGTGCAGTCAGGGCAGTGCCATTGCTGCACAGGGTTATAAGGATGGCCGTAATGGAAAGCACTGCCTGCCGAATATGGAACTGGGTAATGATTCCTATATGCGTGTGCACTTGCGTAAAAGGGATACGCTGCAGGGAACGTATGCATTCGCTCATCTCCTCCATAGGGTGTATAACCATCATATTCCCATGAGAGCTGAACGTACTTCGGTTTTTTTGAATGATAAAAGGCTGCTCCCCACAAAGGTGCAGCCTTTTATCATTTATTGATTTTCTGGCCCCGATCGGACATGACGGCTTCCAGCAGTTTGATCGGAAGGTCAAATTCACCTTGTTCGAGACCCAGCTGATTCATTTCTTCCTGTTCCAGGGTTTTGATTTCATTTATTTCCCCATGAAGCATTTCCATTTTCCTGTCCAGGTCCGCTGCGGTGAAGGCAGCTTCTCTCAGCTCCGTTCTCAGCCGCTCGGGTATTTCTTTCTTGTATTTATAGTAGATTTTATGTTCCAGGCTTGCCCAGAAATCCATCGCAATGGTCCGGATCTGTATTTCCACCGGAACCCGCTCTTCCCTGTCGGACATGAAGACGGGAACCTTGATGATCAGATGCAGGCTCTGATATCCATTCGGCTTGGGCTGTTTTATATAATCTTTGACCGCCATCACTTCCACGTCCTTTTGGCTCATAATCATGTCGCTCAGCCGATAAATATCCGACCGGAAAGAACATGTAATCCGGATTCCCGCAATGTCCTTGATATGTTCCCTGATCGCATCAAGAGTAAAAGGTACGTTTTTCCGAACCGCTTTTTTATAGATGCTTTCCGGAGATTTCAATCTGGAGCTTGTATGTTCAATCGGATTGTATTCATGGATATAATTGAATTCCTGCTGCAAAATATTGATCTTTGTATTCATTTCATCCAAGGCAAATTTATAGGCCATTAAAAAGCGGGTCAGTTCCACTTTGATTTCTTTTAATGTCCCTGCCTTCATTTCCGCTGTATGGATCATTATGTTCCCTCAATTTCCTATCTGAATGATTATATTTCTATTGTACCGCGCCGTATGCAGTTGACAATATGGAATGCAAACAGAACGGAACAAAAGGGAGAAATCTTGGCGAAGTTTTGTCCGTTTTCAGAATCTCTTTCGGCTCACCCTCGGTTCAGCAGCTTCTCCAGAGTTTCCTGCACCGCGAATCCCTCTTGGAAGGTTACGAGCTTCGCCTCTTTCCCGGAGACCGCCTTTGCCAGCTCATCTATGATGCCGTCACGCCCAGTTTCCCTTTCCAGCAATACTTCTTCTCCATCCAGCGTTCGTCCTGTAAGGACACTCCAGTTTTTCAGAGACAGGACACCTTTATCGCCATACACAGTGAAAGCAATTTCTTCCTCTTTGGCAACGCCGCTCAACCCATTAATCAAAACAGGAGTTCCATCCTGCAGTTCCATACGAGCCAAGATGCCGGTTTCGCATGCCGAAGGATCTTCAGGAAAATCTATATAGGAATTCACTTTTTTCGTCCTGCCAAACAGCTGATGGATCAGCTGGATGTAGTGAGGGGAAATTTCACGGATAAACCCTCCCTGCTCCCTGCCCGCAATCCAGGGGTTTTGCTGCCAGGCACGGGGCCATGCCGGAAAATGCATCTTTTGTTCAATCCTCTTTACCTTTCCGATAAAGCCAGCTTCCAATCTCCGCTGCAGTTCGTGGACGGGTCCGCTGTACGGCAGCGGAAAGTGAATGGCGTTTACAACACCGGCTGATGCTGCTGCATCCATCATGTATCGAGCTTCCTGAAGGGAATTCGCCAGAGGCTTTTCGCATAATACATGCTTATTTGCAGCAAAGGCATCCAATACCATTTTATGATGAAGCTTTGGAGGGACGGCTACATAAATCAGATTGACCGCCTCGCTTGATAGCATGTTCCGGTAGTCGGTAAACGCAGCCGCATCCGGCATCCTGCTCTGAACTTCTTCCATGCGTGCTGTATTCACATCGCTTACGGCCACAACCCTTGATAGAGGGTGCTCTGTAAACTGTTTCAGAAGTCTTTCTCCAACAGCTCCGAGACCAATAATGCCAACATTCAATTTTTCCATCTTTACACCTGCCAACTATATTTTTTTCTATTAAAATAATACCTTGCCAGAAACATAGCTATCAAATAATGCCGCTTACCCCCTTTTTTCCTGCCGTCCATCTATTCCCATTGACATGCATTCCCTTTATAATAAAAATGGAAAGGAAAGGTGAGGGATGGAAATTTTAAAATGGTCTTATACGAGGCGGTACAACATTAAGGCGCGCTTTGACCAGTTTCCCCATTCAGATGTCGTTTTCAGGCAAATAAAAGATTATTATTTTATATATACGATTTTCTGGTCCAAATCCGATCCTGTCGTCGCAAGGCGTGATTTGGAAGAGATGGAGTTCCTGCTGAATGAAGAACTGGGAACGCTGGACTCCTACTTGAACAGGATGGCATTAAAAAAAGCATGATTATATTTTTCTATAGAAAAGGTGCAGACATATGAGTATTTTATCCGTCAACCATTTAAGCCACGGTTTCGGTGACCGGGCCATTTTTAATAATGTTTCCTTCCGCCTTCTGAAGGGCGAGCATATCGGCCTTATTGGAGCCAATGGCGAAGGAAAATCGACGTTCATGAACATCATTACAGGAAAACTTCAGCCAGACGAAGGAAAAGTCGAGTGGGCCAAAAAAGTCCGGGTCGGCTATCTGGATCAGCATGCCATTCTTGAGCAGGGCTTGACCATCCGTGATGTGCTGAAAATGGCTTTCCAATATTTATTCGATCTTGAGCAGGAAATGAACGGCCTGTATGGAAAGATGGGAGATGCCACTCCTGAAGAATTGGAGAAACTTCTCGAGGAGACTGGTGTAATCCAGGACATGCTTACCAACAATGATTTCTATTTGATTGATTCCAAAGTGGAGGAAATCGCCCGCGGCCTTGGCCTAGATGAAATCGGACTGGACCGTGACGTTCAGGAATTATCCGGCGGACAGCGGACCAAGGTGCTCCTGGCCAAGCTTCTCCTGGAAAAGCCGGACATCCTGCTGCTTGACGAACCCACCAACTATTTGGATGAGGTCCATATCACCTGGCTGACACGCTATCTTCAGGAATATGAAAATGCTTTTATCCTCATTTCCCATGACATTCCGTTCCTGAACAGCGTCATCAACCTCATCTATCACATGGAAAATCAGGAGCTGAACCGGTACGCTGGCGACTATCATGATTTCATGAAAGTCTATGAAATGAAAAAACAGCAGCTCGAAGCCGCTTATAAAAAGCAGCAGCAGGAAATTTCCGAATTGAAGGACTTCGTCGCCAGGAACAAAGCGAGAGTTTCAACCAGAAATATGGCTATGTCCCGGCAGAAGAAGCTGGATAAAATGGAGATCATCGAGCTCTCAGGCGAAAAACCGAAGCCGGAATTCCACTTCCGTGAAGCCCGCACAAGCGGAAAAGTGATTTTTGAAACGAAAGAATTGGTCATCGGGTATGATGAGCCATTGTCCAAACCGCTCACCCTCCGGATGGAACGTGGACAAAAAATCGCTTTGACCGGAGCGAACGGAATCGGAAAAACCACGCTCCTGCGAAGTATTTTAGGGGAAATTCAACCGGTTTCCGGAAGTGTTGTTCTTGGAGATTACCTGCATATCGGCTACTTTGAACAGGAAACCAAGGGAGGAAATTCAAATACATGCATTGAAGAGGTGTGGAACGAGTTTCCGTCATTCACCCAGTATGAGGTGAGGGCTGCACTGGCCAAATGCGGCTTGACGACAAAGCATATTGAAAGCAAGGTCGAAGTACTGAGCGGGGGAGAGAAAGCAAAGGTCAGGCTGTGCAAGCTGGTCAACAGTGACAGCAATCTTCTTGTCCTGGACGAGCCGACCAACCATTTGGATGTGGATGCAAAATCTGAATTGATGAGGGCCTTAAAAGCCTATAAAGGTTCAATCTTATTGATCAGCCATGAACCTGACTTCTACCGGGATGTGGCGACAGAAGTGTGGAACTGTGAGAAGTGGACGACAAAAGTATTTTGATGGAGATGAGACCATGAAAGCTGATCAGCTGGAACCCCTGCTTCAGGGATTGAAAGAATACCAGGATAGAATATTAGAGGGGCTTCATCATTATTATGATGAGGAAAAAGACCGCAGGCAGATACAGCGCTATTATGCCGAAATTGATTTTCATCTTGGAAGTTCCAGAGAACAATTCCAGCTGTTCCATGCTCTGGTCAGAAACACCCACAATAATCGGCTTCCCTATTTTAAAAGCAAGGACCAATATTTATATTCATGGGTCGACCTGCAGCCGGATGGCCGGGTCAAGAGCATCTATTCAGGAGAAAACAGCGACCCTGCTGAACTCTTGAAGGAAGACTTGGAGGTCCGCAAGCGTCTGGATGAATACGATAAATACAAAAACCAGCCCGAAGAGCCTGCTTTTTCGGCTGATTTAAAATTCAACGCGGAACATATCGTTCCCCAATCATGGTTTGGCGGCCGTGAACCGATGAAAGGGGATCTCCACCATTTATTTGCCTGTGAGCCGTCCTGCAATGCCTCCAGGTCCAACTTCGCTTACTTTGATTTCCCTCACTACGAACCTGAATCGCCGGCTGAGAAAATACGGAATCACTGCGGAGTGGCCTCGATTGAATGGTTCGAACCGGAATACGGCAAAGGAACAGCTGCCCGTGCCATGCTGTACTTTATGCTCCGCTACCCGGGAGAAGTCAGAAAACCGTTCAGGAAGAATGTCAACTTCAACTTGCTCAGGGAATGGTGCGATCAATTCCCTCCAGGCTTATATGAAAAACATCGTAATCAGGCAATCTATGAAATTCAGGGAAACCGCAATCCATTTATTGATTTCCCTGAACTCGCCGATACAATATATTTCCCGCTCAGGTGGTAGTTTTTATGCCTGGCGGGAAATTTTTATTTCTTATTGAGATGCAATCTGCAAGCCTTCCAAGGAAAGGCCGTAATGAACAGCATGCTTCAGCGTGGCAAAACATTTAAGATCATTCAAATAAATTCCATTGTTTACAAGCTGGATGCTTAAATCAGCCGTAATGCCGACCAAGATCGGGGTTGCTCCGACAAGCGATACGGCTTGTGTGACATTCTCAAGCAGTCTGATGGCATATTCATCCATCTCCTTCATCGCAGTTACATCAAAGATAATAATATTTGAGCGATATTCGATGACTCCTTGGAGAGTCTTTTCAATCAATTCATTCGAACGGTATTCATCAAATTTGCCCATCAGGGGGATGACGACAATATGGTCCAGCACTGGAATAATTGGAGATGATAAATCCTGCACGAGGTTTTGCAGATCTTTGGTCCGGTCTTCCACGACCGCTTCCAGCCTCATGATTTCTTCCCGCTCCCTTTTGGTCAGCAGGTCCCGGACGTTTTCTGTTGGAGTGACATCGGAGGGTGCATACTTGATGACCGTCTCTTCATGGCCGAAAAATGGGTGCTCAACGATTTCGTACCAGATGTTTTCTTCCAGAAGCCCGGAAAGCACTCCTGCCCAATGCCCCGCGAGAAAACTTCCCGGTTCTTTTTTGTCCTGTTTGCAGTTGATTTTGAGTTCCCAGTCTTCCCTTAAAACAACAACCGCTTCCTTTTTATCTAGTGAAAATTCCCGAATTTCATAGGCTCCCCAGCCGGCACTTTTATAGATCTGCGGAAGTATTTCAAGAACATCTTCCACACTGCCAGATTTATAGTTGGAATAAAATCCGCTTACAATTTTCCCTGTCCTGTAGCCGGTCGTCTCCATGACCACTCGGGCACTTTCCTCTCCGGCTATTTCTTCAATTGTGTCCAGAAACGTTTTAAATGCTGTATCGATCCAAAAAAGGACAACGTCTTCGCCTTCAAACTGAAACAAGCCTCTGTCCATATCCCAATAGAAAGAAGCACCATTCACTTTTTTCGTGTATTCATTCGAATTCATCGAATTACCTCCGCCTATGCCTTTTTCCTCATCTTACACCAAATTTCGCGCCGATGTATAGGAAAACGACACGGCCATTTCTTTCAATGTTTTTCAAAAATGGTGCTTCTTCCCTTCCTCTCAGCGAGGAAAAACAGGGCGGTTCGTCAGAACGGATAAAGCCTCCCTTGTAGCTCTGGCAAATGCTACGGGGTCATCAATTTTCTCCCAATGGATATACATCAATCGCGGCTGGTCAAACAGCCAATGGTTATGGAAGGCAGTAACCAGGATATTGTGTTTGCGCAGAATGCTGATAAACGGATTGATTTCTTCCTGTAAGATGACGGTTTCCCCGCTGCAAAGCGCCCTTCCGTCCGGAGTCAAAGATTCAAACGTGAACATTTGCGGGATCAGCAAGAAAGAGTTGCCCCGACGCCCCAAAACACGTGGCATGATATTGGTTCTGGAACGCATCACCATGCAAACCCCGTTCTCAAATGTATGGGTTCCTCCAAGGATACGGTGGAACTCCTCACATAGAGCTGCACCGGCATTGTTGTGCGTGCCCTGTAATACTCTTGAACCCTTTCCATCATCTGATAAGTTCAATACGCCCATGGCCCTTCTTACCTTCCTTGCAAAATCCAGCGGCTCATCGATCGATTCAAAATGCATGTACATCAGGCGCGGTTTGTCGAACAGCCAATGGTTGTGAAGGGCAGTAACCAATATGCCCTGTTTGCGCAACCGGGACATAAAAGGATTGGCTTCTTCCTGGAGAAGAACCGTTTCTCCAAGACACAGCGCTTTGCCGTCTCGTCCCATGTTTTCGTATGAAAAGGCCATTGGAACGAACATAAAGGATTCCGCCCGTCTTCCCAAGACCGTTGGCCT
>DATBUB010000252.1:0-7453 GCA_036516555.1 Bacillaceae bacterium | reverse complement strand
CATCATCTGTTTGCCGGCTTTTGAATAGTGATCGGCGTTATGCGCCAGAGTGAAGGAATGCCCGCTCATCAGAAGCTCTAAACTGTTTGCCGTTCTAGGCTTATAGGCCACACCTGCTCCGTACGGCTCTCTTCCTTCATGCTGGATGGAGGCGAGCGTATATCCGCTATAGTCTCTAAAGTAACCGATGGAACTGTAGCTTGGGTTCAATACCTCTATATAATCCCCCGCTTTGGCTCCATTGAAGATCGGGTGCTCCCTCTCTACAAGATAGCCCGCAGGTGTATTGCTCACCCTGGCAGTGGCACGGACTTTCGGGTCTCCCCGGTAGCCGGCCAGCTGGTTGATCGGCGCATCACTGTAATACGTATCGCCAAAAATCATGCTTGTACCCGCTTCATCGGCAGCCGCCATTATTGCCTCAAACTTATCTTTCTTGACGTTTGATGTACTCATTTCATTGAAGAAAACGACATCAAATTCACCGATCTTTTCAACGACATTGGCAGCGGTGAGGTTGGTGACCGGAATGCCTCTCTCCGCCATGACGGCCGCAAAATTCCGGCCGGATGCATAATAGTCGTACAGGACACCCACTCTCGGAACCGGGTTCATGGCAAAGTCCGCTACAACGGCCTCTCCCCTTACCCGCACTTCGCGCTCCTCGAACAGGTAACCTTCCGCATCGACACGAATGATATAGTTTCCGTCATTGACATTGGTCAGCTCAAAACGCCCGTTTGAACCCGTGGCTGCTTCAGAAGCTGTTTCGCCCTCAGACATCAATTTGATTGTTGCTCCATCAATCGGGGCGTGCCTTATGATATCCGTCACGGTTCCGGAGATGGTTCCCCCATCTGTAGAGACAAGTGTGATGGCAGTCTCAACCGGTGTGCCGGATGAGATCTTAATGGAAATCTGTTGCGTTTCATAGCCTGGTGAACGAACCTCCAGAGTGTAATCCCCTTCCTCATGGAAAAGTTCGAATGTCCCATCACCGGATGTTTTCAAGGCTGTATTTGTTTCCACAATCTCAATATCCGTCGAGAGCGGTTCTCCAGACTCGTTTACAACAGATCCTGATACTTTTCCAAATTTCGTTTCATCAAGGAAATCCACTGTATTGAACAGGATCTTTTGCATGTCCGGCAGCCATCCCTGAAGAGGCGAAACCCATGGGGATGCAGCATGGCTTCCAAGCAGAACATGGGCGCTGTTTTCAGACACAGGCTTAAAGGCAACCCCTGTTCCTTTATCACCGACCTCCGTATTGCCCACCGTGCCGAGATGCCTTCCGGAGTATTGGTTGAACCAGGCAAACTCTCCTGTCCGGCTGTACATCGTAATTTTGGACCCTTTCTGGAATCCTTTAAAAATAGGATGGTCCACATCAACCTTCATTTGGACGATTCCCCTGCCGTAATACTGAGACAGTTCCTTAGGATCCTTTTTGTACGATACAAGCTGTTCAATGGCCCCATAATTGCTGCCCCACGCATCGGCGAAAATCAGGTTGACTCCTTTTTCCTTGGCCGCGTCCAGGAGCTGATTAAATGTCGCTTCACTCGGCGGCTTACCTCCCGAAGTATAGGCTCCATTCAAGAAAACCATTTTATAGCGGTGCAAATCCTCAATGACATCCCAGTCCCGTTCCTCAGCCGGATACCCGTTTTGGGTCAGCAGGGCCGTCACTTCTCCCTGCCAGTCATTCAAGACGGCAATGTCAAATGGCTGAAGTTCCACTTCAATGCGGTTCTGTATCCCCGGCTCAATAACAATCGGCTGTGTTTTGCTTTCATAGCCGTTCAAGGAAAGGGCCAAGTCATAAGAACCTTCGTAGACAGACGCCGCTTCATATGTTCCGTCCGTTCCCGTCACTCCATCCAGCGGAGTATCGGCCACTTTAATTCTTACATCCTCCAAGGCGGCTTTCGTCCGCTTATCTTTAACAGTAAGATGCAAAGATCCTTCTTCCGCATCTTCCAATTGATAATCACGGCTCACCGTATAGCCGGATACGAGCGTGATGTTCTCGTTCAGCTGTTTTTTTCCATAGGAGGATATCTTCACGTTATATTCACCTGGTATATGGGAAAGCTTAAAGTTCCCTTCCTGATCTGTAGAAGCTCCTTCCCCAGTCTCCATGACTCTTACTTGTCCGGAGAGCGGTTTCCCCTCTTTATCCGTCATGGTACCCTCGAAGAACCCTTCCGCTCTGAAGGACTGAATCCCTTTCAGGTTCGGAACCAGCACCGTCCCTGCTGTGATTGGAATGCTGGATGTGCTGTAGGAAGGCAGGGCGTAGTCCTTCAGTACGGCACCTGTATACACATCAAGCACATGGACGTACCCGCTTGTCCCCGAAATGAAAAGCAGCCCATTTGCAGAAACAGATCCATTATTCAGCACCTGGCCGATCCGCCCTGTTTCCCACAGAAGCGTCCCGGTCTCCCTGTCGAACGCCCGGAGAAGAGGCTGTGCGGAAGAGCTCATGACGACAATGTCTTCAAACACAATCGGCGAGGCCGCCTGCATGTCCCCAATTCCCGGAACCGACCATTTCATTTCGCCTGTTTTTGCATCAAAGGCATAAAGGCTTCCGTTGCCGTTATCAAAATTGGTGCTGGGTGCGTATACAACTCCATTGTGGAAGACCGGCTTTGCAGCAAATCCTTCGCCGCTTACAGTTTTCTTCCAAATCTCCGCTCCGTCCTTCGGATTGATGGCCCGGATGGTCCGGTTTTGATAGGTTCCGATATACAGATGGTCGTCACCCATCGCCCCGCCGAAATACGAATCGGCTCCAAGTTCTTTTCTCCATACGATATCCCCATTGTTGGCATTCAGCGCAAAAAGAGATGGATTTTGGGCAAGGCCCGATCCTATGAAGAGGGTGCCGTCTTTATAAAGCGGGGCTTCATAAATAGTAGGCTGCCCGACATTACGGGACCATATGGTCTTCCCGGTTTGCAGGTCGAGCGCATAAATAATGCCATCCGCGCCGCCGGAAAGGAAAACTTTACCGTCTTCAATCGTCGGCGAGGAGCGGTTGGAGGAACCAAGACGCACGCTCCATGTCTCTTCCCCGTTTTGCAGGTTCACCGAGATGATCCATCCGCGGTCAGTCACTGCAATGGCCTGGTTTCCGGATACGGCTGGCGTGGAGAAAACGATGTCTCCTTTTGTTTCTGTGGAATACGTCCAGCTAGGCGCCAATGATTCGGCATCAATGCTGTTTGGTGAAACAGCATTTCTCGAATAGCTGTTATTTGCAGTCGGCCAGCCCAATTTTCCTTTGGACTCTAAGGCTTCCACTTCGATATTGACCGTAACATCAGATTGCAGGTCGACCGTTTCAGTTTTCCCTTTGATCCCTTCACCGGTTACCTGAATCTCATAGGATCCAACCGGAATATTGTCTGCCTGAAACTCTCCTTTTTCATTTGTCCGCAAATCCTGAAGCGGCGTGCCCTTTACCCGCAAAAACGCATAGGGAACTGGCTTACCGGTTCCTTTTTCCGTGACGGTGCCGCTCAGCTTGGCCACATCGGCCTGTTCAAGCTTCCAGGCAACTTCCGTTTTTTCTCCTTTGACAAGCGTAATGGTGGTTTCCATGGTCTGATAGCCGAACGCTTTGACAAGGACCTTATGCTTTCCTTCGCGTATTTTATAGCTGAAAGCACCCTTGTCATCCGCCTGGATGCTGATTTTTTCAGCCGGGAGTTCAATTTCTGCTTTCAGCGGTTTTCCGTCCTTGTCCGTGACCGTCCCGCTCAGCTCTCCCGCAAATGCTGCTTCCGTTACGGCCTGATGGATGTTCACAATCCCCGTTCCGTACAGATCGTTTGGCAGCGATCCCATATGGGCTTCCTTTCGAGCCGTGTTTTTCAGCAGGCTCGAAACCTCATCAATCGTCATGCCGGGATTGGCAGACAAAAGGAGGGCAATGGCACCTGCCACGTGCGGTGTAGCCATGGAAGTTCCGCTGATCGTATTGTATTTTCCTTTTCCGAGTGCGGTTGGCCAGGCAGAATAGATCCGGTGACCCGGTGCCGAAACATCCGGCTTGATGATTCTGACCCTCTCGCCGTTTTCATTTTCCCAGAAGATCGGACCCCGGCTGGAAAAAGAAGCGACCTGGTCATAGCTGTCTGTTGCCCCGATAGCGAATGATTCCATAAAGCTCCCTGGCGAGCCAATGGTCTGGGAACCCGGTCCATCGTTCCCTGCAGCAAACAACGGGAATATCCCAGCCGCAATCCAAGCTTTGACATCATCATAAAATTCCTTGGTGTACGGGTTTGAATTTCCCCATGAGTTGTTGACCACATGCGGGGCTTTTGACGGATCTCCGCCTGGCGCCATGAACCATTCGAACGCCGCATGGATTCCAGAGGTCGTCGCTCCTCCCCCGTCGTTAAAAATTTTGGCGGCAATCCATTCTGCCCCGGGTGCTACCCCGATCGGCTCGCCGGATCCCCCGCCTACGGCGGTTCCCGCTACGTGAGTGCCGTGCCCGTGGCCGTCTGCAGGAGTTTGATAGTTTTGGCCGGACACATCAATCCATGAATATTTGTGGTCTCCATTTCTTCCGCGGTAATTGTCTTTCAGGGCTTCATGATTCCCGTCGACTCCGGTATCCATGATCCCGACAACAATCCCTTCACCTTTTATTCCATAATCTCCCCAAACTTTCGTTGCATGGATCTTTTCAAGCCCCCACTCCGGAAGCCTGGGTTTGGATTCTGCCTTTATCTCCGGAAGCTGGAACACTTTGTCGAGCGTGATGCTCTCGATATCATCCCTTTTCTCCAGCTCGGCAAGGGCATCCTTGTCCACTGTCGCAGCAACGCTGTTGTTGATCCAGAAGCTGCGCTTTACCTTTGCTTTCCCCTTCTTTTCAAAGGAAGTGAGCGCCTGGTTCAATCCTTTCTGGGAAGCTTTTGCTTTTGATTCAAGCTGCGACTTTACGAAGGCCGCACGCTCGCTTTTTTTCTTTTGCTTCTTTGCACTGTTTTGCAATGCATGGTAGTTCGGCTGGTCTTTCATTTTAATGATGACATTGACTTTGTCATCCTTTTGAATCTCATCCAAGACAGCACTTTCCACTTTGGTATCAAGTTCGGTGCCTTGGTCTGACTTTTCCATAGCCGGCTGCCAGTCCAGTCCGGAAAGCAGTGAGGCTTTATCCGCCGTTAACGGTGCTGTACTTTCTTTTTGCTCTGCCTGCTGTTCTGCCTCCCTCTTCTTTACTAACTCAATCTCTTTCTGCTTCTCAATTTTCGGCTGTTCCGCATAGCCTGTGGCTGGCGCAACGAGCGAAAATAACATCAAAAAGCTGAACAATAGTGACATGATTCTTCGCGCTGACTTTTTTCCCAGTCTTTTCAAACTGTCTTTCCCCTCCTTGGTTGTGTTTTCTCTCTTTCTCATGGAGGATTCTTTAAAAGATTTAATTTTCCTTCAATTCAGAAAACAACACAACTTTGTAACTATGTTAATATGAGGAAAATAGGCAGATGGTAGGGAATAGGAGAGGTATAAAGTAATAGGAAATCCTTTACAGGAATCGACATCCGTTTTTGTTCTTTATATGGTAGAATAGGGAAAACTTTTGCGGAGGGCGGTTGATTATTTGTCGAATTGGATTGAGCTTGAAGCATATATTGAAGATATGATGAAAAAAGAAGAGATTCCCGGTGCTGCGGTGGCCATTGCCGAGAATGGGAGTGTCATATACAGCCGGGGATTCGGACTCCGTGACCTAGAGACCCGGGACCCAGTCACACCCGAAACCATTTTCGGCATTGCTTCCGTAACCAAATCCTTTACGGCCCTTGCCATCATGAAGCCTGCCGAAGAAGGAAAATTGGATTTGCAGGAATCCGTTGTGACATATTTGCCCGATGTGCAGCTTGACCCCGGCATAAAGATTCACCATCTGCTTTCTCATACAACGGGAATAGCTTCAATGAAAAGGCGTGAGGAGCTTAATGGATTTGAAGAACATATCCGTTATATTGCTGAAAAAGAGTTTGAGAGACTTGGAGACCCGGGTGAATATTTGAGCTATAACAATGATACGTTTTTGCTCCTGGGTGCTCTGATTGAAAAAGCTGCGGGAATGACCTACCAGGATTACTTGGCCGATTTTATTATCCGGCCTCTTGGCATGGAACGGTCCACCTTTTCACTGGAGACGCTTGGGAAATGGAATAATGTTTCGGTCCCTTACGTAAAGGAAGACGGAAAGGTCGGGGCTTGTCCATGGCCTAAGCTTGGAAACTATGCGGCTGGCGGAGGCATCCGTTCATGCGCTTCTGATTTGATCAAGTATGGAAATTGGCTTATTGGCAAGGCAGGCCATGCCCATTTGGATGTCACGGATCTCGTTGCGAAGATGGCAGAACCTGTACACCATGTAGCGGGCAGTACCTATTACGGCTATGCGCTTAAAATCACCAAAGAGCGTTCCGGATTAACCTTGATTGAACACGGCGGCGGACAGCCGGGCGTTTCCTCCAATTTCGGATTCATTCCCGAAAAGGGCATTGTGGCGGTGGTCCTGACAAATATTTCAGGAGCCAGCGCAGGAAAACTTTGGTCGGCAGCAGTTCATGCTGCTTTGGGGCTTCCATTGGTAAGGGAAACCCCTCTCGCTCCTCCGTTTGAAATCAGTCCAGAACAGCTTCGGCGTTTTGTCGGCACGTATAGTTCCGCTGATGGAAGCAAGGTGGAAATCCTCCTTAGTAATGGCGTTCCGATGGCAGAGCTGGAAGAGGGCCGCTTTTCGCTCAGAGCGAGCAGTGACCATACCTTGGTGCATGATCAGACGGGAGAAACGATCTGCTTTTTCTTCAAAGGAGATCAGCCGGCATGGGCAGCTATGGCCGGACTGAGAGTTCTTACGAGGGATTACAATAAATGAATATTGGAGGAGTTACCATGTATACATATGAAACTTTAGCTGCGGCATCCGGAGCCTTTACATTAATGCGGCCTGTGTTTACGGCGCTACTTATCTTTTCTTTGCTGCTACTTTTCACGGTTATTTTTAAGCGTACCCTTGTAAATGGAGCAGCCGTCATCGGATTTGCCGTGGTTTTCATTGTCGTGGCGGCGCAATTGCTGTATTACAGCGCCATCATCGTGGATGAACTTGGGCTGGCGGGAGACTTGATGATGACCAATCTTTTTCTGGGGATAGCCGCTGTCAATGTACTGAATCCGGTCTTGTATTATCGGCTTGGGAAAAGGTAGAAGGCTTTATTTATCGTGGTTCTTGTCTGGTTTGGGTGCGATTAACCTGGTTCGCGTGCGATTAATCTGATTCGTGTGCAATTAATCTGGTTCCGGGGCAATTAACCTGGTTCCGGGGCAATTAACCTGGTTCCGGTGCAATTAACCTGGTTCCCGTGCAATTAATCTGATTCGTGTGCAATTAATCTGGCTC
>DATBUB010000251.1:0-5045 GCA_036516555.1 Bacillaceae bacterium | reverse complement strand
TCAGCCTTTCTTTCATTTCTGCCATATTCATCTCTGGCCAATTTGTTGAGAGGACAAGCCAGTCTTCCGGGAAAAACGCTTCATTTGATTGGATCTGATCTTCCATCATCGGTTTCAAGCGGTCCAAGGCAAACCATATTGCCCTATCAGAGTTGATTTCTTGCTTGCTCCCCAAGAGCCATATATTCATGAGATGATGTATCATACCCAGCAGCATCACCGCCTGGTCCAGGGCATAGCGCCTGGATGACGGTCCGAAAATCTCTGTAATCCTCTCCGCAGTCCATTGCACTTCAAACATGTGCTGCTTTTTCACAAAGGCTTTTAATTCTTCATCCTTGGAATAAAGGACGGACTCAAATAGGGCCACCAGATTATGTTCACGGTTCACCTTCATGCGGACCGCAATCTGGGCTGCAAAGACCTCCAGATCATCCCTTCTTTTTCCAAGGGCAATTTCCCTTCTTTGTTGGTCTGCCTCTTCGCTGACGGATTCAATGATGGCCATCAGGCATTCATTTTTGGAGGTAAAATGGTTATAAAAAGTACCTTTAGAAATGCGGGCTTCATCCAAAATATCCTGGATGGAGGTGGACGTAAAGCCTTTTTCAACAAATAATCGGTGTGCTGCATGTATGATCTGTTTCTTGCGCGGGTTCATTCGATCACCTTTTATACTCATAGTCTAACTTTTATTTTAGAGTTTAACATGCATGATATCAAGTTTTTAAAAAGAAAGCGTTTTACGTGGTTGATTTTTTTATACCGGCGTTATAAACTGTGTAAGTGCTGAACTTAAGGTATAAAAAATAGACTGATAGTTGAAGGGGGAAGATAGATGGAATCCAATTCCATACAAAGCAAGCCGCCTTATGGCATGATTGCCATTTTGTTTGTGGGAGCTTTCGTGTCCATATTGAATAACACTCTTTTGAATGTGGCGTTGCCGTCCATCATGAACGAGTTTCAAATAAAAGCCCCGGCCGTTCAATGGCTGTCTACGGGATATATGCTGATTGGGGGAATATTGATCCCTGCAAGTGCCTTCTTTATCCAACGGTTTACGAATCGGCAGGTTTTTCTTACTGCCATGGGATTGTTCACAGCCGGAACCCTGTTGGCCAGTCTGGCTCCCGCATTTGGAGTCTTGCTTGCCGCGAGGATGCTTCAGGCCTCAGGTTCGGCATTGATGATGCCGCTCCTGATGAATGTCATGCTTACGGCTTTTCCTGTTGAAAAAAGGGGAGCCACCATGGGATTATTCGGGCTAGTCATGATTGTGGCGCCAGCCATCGGACCTACTTTGTCCGGCTGGGTGGTGGAACATTACAGCTGGAGAATGCTGTTTGATATCGTCCTTCCATTCGCCGTTCTCACTCTTGTATTTGCCGCATTTAAACTGAAAAACGTGACACCGAAGCGGGAGATGAAGCTGGATGTCTTTTCCCTGATCCTTTCAAGCATCGGGTTCGGAGGAATGCTGTATGGATTCAGTTCCGCAGGGGAAAAAGGCTGGGGAGCTCCGCTTGTCTATGGAACCATTGCGGTTGGCGTCATATCGGTAATATGGTTTATCTTGCGCCAGCTCCGCATGGAGGATCCTCTCCTGGAGTTCCGGATTTATAAATATCCCATGTTTGCCCTGTCTTCCGCCATATCCATCGTCATTTCCATTGCCATGTTCTCGGCCATGATCCTGATGCCGATTTACGTGCAGACAATCCGGGGAATTTCTCCTATGGAATCCGGCCTTCTGATGCTGCCGGGTGCGCTGGTGATGGGAATCATGTCTCCGATCACCGGCCGGCTGTTTGATCAATTCGGCGCAAGGACACTGGCCATCCTCGGTTTGGCCATCACAGCGGGAACCACTTACTTCTTCAGTAAGTTAAGCATGGATACGACATACGGAATGCTTATGGTCCTGTATACAATCCGGATGTTTGGGATGTCGATGGTGATGATGCCGGTCATGACCAACGGGCTGAACCAGCTACCGATGGAGGCAAATCCCCATGGCACCGCCATTAACAATACGCTTCAGCAGGTATCGGGGGCCATCGGTTCTGCTCTGCTGATCACAGTGATGAACAGCCATACAGAAAGCAAGGCGAAGGAACTGGCAGCAGAAGCTATGGCCGGTATGAAGGCATCTGCTACTCCGCCGTCCGCCGAGGCTGCCGCCGCCATGAAAACGCAAATCTTGAATCAGGCGATGCTGGAAGGGATTAATTTCTCCTTCTTTGTATCTACTCTGATTGCCCTTATCGCCCTGTTACTGGCGTTCTTCATCCGCCGTGCGGTACCGCCTGTTACGGAGACGAAGGCACAGGGAGTGGTTCAAACGGGTAGCATTAGGCAATAAAAAAAGGAAGCTGACGCATATCAGCTTCCTTTTTTATATTTATTTCTTGTGCACACCAGGCTTATCGTCATATCCTGCTGTGAAGATTGCAGATAAGAACGCGATGCAGACACCGATTACAAGAATGGTTCTCATACTATGTAAGCCTCCTTTAATTGTCGACTGCTGTCATACATCCTATTATAGCCCATTCCGGCCGGAAAGTGAATCGTTCCTTCTTTTTTTCGCCCAAAAGTTATGACAGGAAAGTGAATGCCTGTCAAGGAGAACCCATGCCGCTCTTCCCGCATTAGATGAAATAGGGATATACACATGTTTAGTTGTCCCTGCGCATATTGTAGTAAAAAAACATCTCTCATTATATGGCCAGGGAGGTCCTTATGGATATTCTTAAAAAAATTGAACAATACCGCACTCAGGAAGAGAAACTGAAGTGGGAAGGAACGTTTGCGGATTATTTGAGGTTGCTGGAAGAGAAGCCATGGGTAGCTCAGTCGGCCCACTCCCGTATATACAATATGATCAGGGATGCAGGCTTGGAAGAAGTGAACGGCCATAAGAAGTATCTATTTTTCAGCCATCAATTGTTCGGACTGGAGGAAGCGCTCGAAAAATTGGTGGAGGAGTATTTTCATCCGGCGGCCAAGAGGCTTGATGTAAGGAAACGGATCCTTCTGCTTATGGGCCCAGTGAGCGGAGGGAAGTCCACCCTTGTCACCATGCTGAAAAGGGGGCTTGAGTCATACAGCCGTACGGATCAGGGGGCTGTTTTTGCCATCAAAGGCTGCCCGATGCATGAGGACCCGCTCCATCTGATTCCGCAGCATTTGCGCAACGACTTTTACGAACAGTATGGCATAAGGATTGAAGGGAACCTTTCGCCCCTGAACACCATGCGTCTTGAGGAAGAGTATGGGGGAAGGATTGAGGACGTCCTCGTGGAACGGATTTTCTTTTCTGAGGATAAGCGGGTAGGGATCGGAACGTTCAGCCCCTCAGATCCGAAATCTCAGGACATTGCCGATCTGACAGGGAGCATCGATTTTTCCACCATTGCAGAGTTTGGTTCGGAATCCGATCCGAGGGCGTACCGCTTTGACGGGGAATTGAACAAGGCCAACCGGGGACTGATGGAATTCCAGGAAATGCTGAAATGCGATGAGAAGTTTTTGTGGCATTTGCTGTCCCTGACGCAGGAGGGCAATTTTAAAGCGGGAAGGTTTGCGCTCATTTCCGCTGATGAACTCATCGTAGCGCACACGAACGAAACGGAATACCGCTCCTTTATCTCAAACAAGAAAAACGAGGCGCTCCACTCGCGCATCATCGTCATGCCGGTCCCCTATAACCTGAAGGTGTCACAGGAAGAGCGGATTTATGAAAAAATGATTGCGGAAAGTGATGTGGCGGATGTTCATATTGCCCCTCACACACTCAGGGTAGCGGCGATGTTCACTATCCTGACGAGGCTGAAGGAGCCGAAGCGGGGGGACATCGATCTGCTGAAAAAAATGCGTTTGTATGACGGTGAAAATGTGGAAGGCTTCAATTCGGCTGATGTCGAGGAACTGAAAAAAGAGTATCAGGAGGAAGGGATGAGCGGGATCGATCCTAGGTATGTCATCAACCGTATTTCCTCCACCATCATCCGCAAGGAAGTGACATCCATCAACGCCCTTGATGTGCTCAGATCGCTGAAGGAAGGGCTGGATCAACATCCGTCCATCACCCAGGAGCTGAGGGAGAAATACTTGAACTTCATCTCCCTGGCCCGCCGGGAATACGATGAAATGGCCAAGAAAGAAGTCCAGAAGGCGTTCGTCTATTCGTATGAAGAATCGGCCAAAACGCTGATGGACAATTACCTCGATAACGTAGAGGCTTACTGCAACAAAGTGAAGCTGCGGGATCCGCTGACCGGGGAAGAAATCAATCCGGACGAAAAACTGATGAGATCTATCGAAGAGCAGATCGGCATATCGGAAAATGCGAAGAAGGCGTTCCGCGAAGAAATTCTTATCCGCATCTCCGCACTGGCGCGTAAAGGCAAGCGGTTCGACTACCGCTCCCATGACAGGCTCCGGGAAGCCATCCAGAAAAAACTGTTCGCCGACCTGAAAGATGTTGTCAAAATCACCACATCGGCCAAAACACCGGATGAGCAGCAGCTGAAAAAAATCAATGAAGTCGTTGCACGCCTCATTGACGAGCACGGCTACAACTCCACCTCCGCAAATGAGCTTCTGAGATACGTGGGGAGTTTGCTGAATCGATAATTGATGAACCACCCAAGCAGCCTTGGGTGGTTTTTCGATGTTTGATTTGAGATTCGGCATGGTGCGGGGGATGGATTGCGGAAGTTCGCGGCGGAATTGCGGAACTTTTCGTTATTGCGTAAGTTCACGGTGGAATTGCGGAACTTCCGGGATGAATTGCGTAAGTGGGGTTCTGAATTGCGGAACTTCGTATGGTGATTGCGGAACTTTTCGTTATTGCGTAAGTTCGCGGTGGAATTGCGGAACTTCCGGTATGAATTGCATAAGTCCGGTCCTGAATTGCGGAACTAAGCATGTTAATTGCGGAAGTTTCCGTTATTGCGGAAGTTCGCGGTGGAATTGCGGAACTACCGGTATGAATTGCGTAAGTCCGGTCCTAAATTGCGGAACTAAGCATGTTAATT
>DATBUB010000250.1:0-4969 GCA_036516555.1 Bacillaceae bacterium | reverse complement strand
ATGCAGACGAATTGCTCCATAACCATGAAATCGGCAATACCATCATTGCAGGGGTGCCTTATAAAAATGTCCATGACCGCCGCAGCAAATACCATCCTGACGGCGAAGAGCAAGGAGCTTATATCCGCTTTCTGGCCCACGAACTTGTGCCTTGGCTCGATCAGGAATATCCTACCCTTGGAATGGGCAAAAGCCGAACTCTTATTGGAGACAGCCTGGCAGCAACCGTATCCTTGATGGCGGCTGCGAAGTATCCCAACATCTTTGGCAATGTTATACTGCAGTCCCCCTATGTGGATGAGAAAGTCCTTTCCGCTGTCCGAAGCCATCCCGATCCGGCTTTACTGGATGTTTACCATGTGATTGGCACAGGAGAAACGGAAGTTCAAACAACCGATCATCAAACAAAGGATTTTCTCAATCCGAATCGGGAACTGCACAAGCTATTTTCAGAAAGAGGCTTTAACACCTTTTTTGAAGAATTTCAAGGCAATCATACTTGGAAATATTGGCAGCCTGATGTAAAAAGGGCGCTGAAGTGGATGTATTCGTGACATTATTAGTCGAGCGCTGTTGAAATCTCTTTCTTACGTCCTATAGGAAGTTTTTTAAACATTTGCTATAGTGGTAGTAAGTCGTATACAATCCCATTATGAGTTACAGATTAGGGAGGCAGAGAAAATGAAATATGGAATCGTAATTTTCCCCAAAAAAACATTGCAGGATTTGGCAAATTCTTATCGAAAAAGGTATGATCCGCATTACGCCTTGATTCCGCCGCATTTGACACTAAAAGCTGGATTCGAATTTGATGGCGATGTTGAAACCATAACAGACAAGCTTGAAATGATCGCTGAAAAGTATGAGCCTTTCAGCCTGAAACTTCATAAAGTAAGTTCATTCCAGCCAATAAACAACACGATTCATTTCAAGGCGGAAAAAACGGAAGAATTGGAAGGCCTCCATCGTGACCTGCATGAAGAGCTTCCCGGAGAAGCGCCTGAACATCCTTTTGTTCCCCATGTAACGATTGCCCAAAAGATTTCGAATGATGAGCATTCCGATCTTTTTGGCAAATTGAGAATGCTGGGTGTGGAACATGAAGAAACGGTTGACCGTTTCCATCTTCTATATCAGCTTGATAATGGGTCTTGGACGGTATATGAGACATTCCGTCTTGGAAAGGATCCGCAGTAATGAGAGTAATCAAGGCAGAAACAGACGAACAGCTGAAGGATGCCTTCAGTGTCAGAACCAATGTGTTCGTCGAAGAACAGCAAGTCCCGCATGAGCTGGAAATCGATGAATTTGAACAAGAATCTGCCCATTTTGTCCTTTATGACGGAAGCAAGCCTGCCGGAGCCGGAAGGTTCCGCGTTTTGGACGGCAAAGGGAAAGTAGAGAGGATTTGCGTACTGCCTGAATACCGGGGGCTTGGAGCAGGGAACCGAATTATGCTGGCGATTGAGGATTACGGCAAAGCAACGGGAATCAAGCGTTTAAAGCTCAATTCGCAAATCCATGCCATCCCCTTTTACGAAAAGCTTGGCTATGAAATTGTGTCCGAGGAATTCATGGATGCCGGAATTCCCCACAAAACGATGGAGAAGAACATCGAAGAGGGCAATGCTATTAAGCCATTGCTTGGATCATTTAAAGGCCAATAGATAGATCGAGAAAAATCCCGTGACCGGTCATTGCCGGTTCACGGGATTTTTTTCTGCCCCTGCTGCCCAAAGAAGATGATCTTTCACCATAATGTTAATGTCGCCGTCTTCAGCAAGGGCTGTAAGATAAGCCGTCAAGGATGTCCTGTATAACAGCCATGAACCGACCGTTGTGGAGGTCAGCCCGTATTCTCTGCACATGGCTTGCATCAATGCTTCCCATTGCAGACCGTTTGGCTGTTCCAGGATGCTTTCCCTTAGAAACTCCTTAATCTGAATATGGCAATCCAGGTTGAAACGGATCGTCTCCGTTATGTCTGATTCATATTCCCCGTGACCGGGAACCGCACCTATAAAAGCGAGCTGACCCATTTTTTCAAGGGAAGCGATCGTCGCGTTCGCATCCACGATAAAAGGCACTTTATGTTTGGCCAAGGCTTCACGGCCGAAATAAGCATCCGCTGCAAACAGGATTCCTTCAACTAAGATTCCATATTGCGCATAACTATGTCCCGGTAAAGATATGGCATCAAAAAGGAACGGTCCAATGGTTTGTGTTCCCTCCTCGATGATCCCATCGAGATTTGCCGCCTCTCCTTCAAGGAACTTATTTCGCAGTTCCTTTAATGGCATTGCCCCGTTCCACAAGTAAATGGGTTCCAAAATAGGATAGGTCAAAAACGCAGATTCCAATGCAGGGGCGTAAAGCTGGATGTTTGCCTCTTTCTTTAGCTGTGCCGCTCCTCCATAGTGATCTGTATGGCCATGTGTGATGATGCACATATCCAGCGGAAGTCCCAGCTTGCTAAGAAGCTTGAGGATTTTTTTTGCCGAACTTTTATCCAAGCCGGAATCAATGAGCATGCCCCGGCCTTCTTTCTTAATATAGCCCATATTGACTGCGCCATGTATGTAGTAAACTTCTTCTGTTACTTTAACCAGTTCCAAGTAAGACACCCTTTCGAATATGACTCTTATACATATTCGTTAAAGTGCTTCCCTTTTCCTGTGATTTCGGATAATATTTCAGGCTGTACACTCATTTTTTGATACCGGCTGCCTTTACCTTTCCAGTAGGAAACATGATCTTTATGAGCTTCATGAATTCTCTCTTCCAATGTTCTGCGGAATTTCGACCTCAGGTCCACTTTATGTATGCTCGTGACGGGAAATGGGTCCTGCCCTTTTGGTTCAACCTGTACCCGGTCACTGTATTGCTGGTATTGATAGTGCGGAATCGGCGCTATATAGCCCATTTTTTTCACCTCACTTCATTATTTATAACCTATTACCCCAATGGGAAATTATACAAACTTATATATCATTCGTTTGTATTTTATTTTTTTGTCCGTCCCGTACAAAAGGCTTGCAATCAAATGCAAGCCCATCCTTCATCTCTTGTTATTCAGCATTTTTGCAATGCTGTTCATATCCAGCCTGCTGCCATCCTTTACAATGGATTGAACAATTTTATTCTCCATTTCTCTTGATACAGGCTTGTTGGCTATTTGGGCCACTCTTCTGACGATTCCCCTGACAGTCCGTTCATCGCTGAAATTGGCATTTTGCAGCGAGCCGGCCAATTCTAAAATGTCATTCATATTGACACCCGTTTTATTTTCGATATTTTTAAAAAAATGATTCTCCATCGTTCATGATCCCTCCCTTTCATTCTTAATATGGTATGAACCGTTTAAATGAATTGTGTAGTTCGGAAGGACCTTTTTATTTTCAAACAAAAAAAGATGGAATGAGCCATAAAAACGCCCTTCCATCTTTTCACTCACTTTCAGCAAAAGCTGGCACCCACGATGATCAGTAGGATAAACAACACGACAATCAGGACAAACGCGCTTCCTCCATAAAATCCGCCGCCATAGCCATATCCGTAGCCGTACATACATCCTCACCCCATTTCTTCTTAGTCCTCTATAGGGTATGAACGCGGAGGGCTTTTCGTTTGGGCAAATAAGACATTGGGAAGTGAAATTATCATGCTATCCCTTCGGCTTAAAAATCAACGCTCCAATGAATGCAAAAACAATGGCAGCAGAAATCCCCGAAGAAGTCACTTCAAACATACCTGTCAGCACTCCGACGAGACCGTGTTTCTCTGCCTCGGCAAGAGCCCCGCTCACAAGTGAATTGCCGAAGCTTGTAATGGGGATGGTTGCTCCTGCTCCGGCGAAATCAATCAATGGCTCATAGAGACCGAACCCCGCAAGAACGGCTCCCGCACAAACCATCATGCTCAGCGTGTGTCCGGGCGTCAATTTCGCAACGTCAAACATGAGCTGGCCAATTACGCAGATCAATCCTCCTATGACAAATGCCCAAAAAAACATAGGCAGCATTCCAGCTCCTCCTTTCCATCTTTAACAGTCCATTGCCGGTTAACCCCAGCTACGATAATTCAATTGAAACAGCATGTGCTATGCAGGGAATCGTTTCTTTCTGCTGAAATGACAGGGGGGAAAGGAGGGCACCGGTTGCTGCCACGAGAACACGTGAGTACTTGCCTACCCTCAGTTGATTCAGCAGGTGCCCGTACATGACGACAGCCGAACAAGCCGGCCCGCTTGCTCCCGCAAAGACATCAGGATTATTCCCGTACATCCACAATCCGCAATCCTGGAAAAGTTCATCCTTTATGTCCAGTCCCTTTTCGCGGAATAAGTCCAAAGCAGCGTTTCTCCCAACCCTGGCCAAATCCCCTGTAATGATGAGGTCATAATCATCCGGTTTTAAATCCATATCCTTCAGATGCTGCATAATGGTTTCTACCGCCGCAGGAGCCATTGCACCACCCATGTTGAAAGGATCGCTCAGTCCCATATCCACGACCTTCCCGATGGTGGCTGAAGTCACTCTTGGCTGGGGCCCATTTCCGTCCTTCCCTTCCCCAAGCAGTGCAACGCCTGCACCCGTTACGGTCCATTGGGCTGTAGGAGGTTTTTGGCTGCCATATTCTGTCGGGTAGCGAAACTGCTTTTCGGCAGAGGCATTATGGCTCGCAGCTCCAGTCAAAATTTGTTTGGCCCCCCCTGCGTTGATGATCATGGCAGCCAGGGCAAGCCCTTGGGTAGAGACAGCGCATGCGCTGAACAGCCCAAGATGCGGTACTTGATTTGTCCGGGCAGCATAGCTTGTGGGGGTAATTTGGTTGATCAAATCCCCTGCAAGAAAGAAATGGACATCTTCCGCTTTAGCCGATCGTTTTTTGAGGGCAAAATCCACTGCATCCTCCAGCAGTACTCTTTGTGCTTTTTCATACGAGTCCTGTCCCATCCAAAGATCATCAT
>DATBUB010000249.1:0-4632 GCA_036516555.1 Bacillaceae bacterium | reverse complement strand
GCAGCGAAATGGAAAAAGGACCTGGAGGAAAGTGTTGGAAGAACGGGAACCTTGTTTATAACGCCATTCCTTTCCCCTTATTTGTTTTAGAAGCCGGCAAAGCAGGCTGTCCGTACAGGACAGCTTATTTTATTTATTTTTACATTTGCAATGCCTGCATCTATTCTTTTATAATTATTTTGTGCTGTCCGAAGAAAGGAGTTTTTTGATGTCACAGCTATTGAGCATTATTAAAAGACTGCAGGCGATGCAGGAAGCAAACCAGGATGAGGATATCCAGCAAAGGCTGTTTGAAGTGAACGGGAAAGTTCTCTGCCAAGTGAAGTTTTTTCCGGCTACAAGCACATTTGAGGTTGAGGAATACGATAAAGACAATAATAAGCAAAAGTATCAATTTGATGATATCGACATTACAGCAATTGAAATTTTCGACATTGTCCAGGAAGAAAAGAGTCAGTTATAAAAGCCTCTGCACTGAGGCTTTTTTCATTTTTTAAGATCAAGGCGCATGAAAATAACACAGGCAGGCGGGTTACTCTTTCCGCTCTGTGTGGTATGATAACAGTGGAAAGATAATATAGAGATGAGGGAGTTTACCAATGATTTCCTTGAAAAGTCATGAATTCCTGGACCCACAGATCAGCGATTACATCATTCCTTCCGAGAAAGTGGCACATGTACAGGTTGGAAATAATTTGGAACACGCCTTGCTCGTTTTGACAAAAAGCGGTTATTCAGCGATACCTGTACTGGATGCACGCTTTAAACTGCACGGTTTGATCAGTTCTGCCATGATTACTGAATCGATACTTGGTTTGGAAAGAATCGAATTCGAAAAACTGAGCGAAAAAAAGGTAGAAGATGTCATGGCGGTCAAAATACCGAAGCTGTCGCTTGAAGATTCATTTGAAAAGGCAATTGATCTGCTGATCGACCATCCTTTTGTATGCATTGCTGATGCAGAAGGATATTTCGAAGGGATTTTTACAAGAAGAGCATTGCTGAAGGAACTTAAAATAAATATTCATAAAAATGCATATCTCGAAAAGCTTCCCTGACTTAGGGGAGCTTTTTCTATTTTCAACAATGGACAATAACTGCCTGATATCCAACATAGTATATCGCACTTTCAATATATTCCACCTATCGTTATAATAAAAAAAAGGAAATATGAATTTTTAGAATAAGTAAATCTTATAGTCAGGAGAAAACCATGTCACTGTCCGATATGCAAATGCTGGCTGTGCTTGCACAGGAAATGAACATGAGAAAGGCGGCTGAACGGCTGTTTGTTTCTCAGCCCGCCCTGTCCCAAAGGCTTCAAAATATAGAAAAGCAATGGGGGACAAAGCTGTTCATCAGGACCCAAAAAGGTCTTACAATGACACCCTCTGGTGAAATTGTCATCCAATTCGCCAATGAGATGATGGAGAAACAGGAGAAAGCCAAAGAGGAGATACAGAAGCTTGAATCAAGTGTCCATGGTACCCTAAAAATTGCATGTGCCTCTATAGTTGGACAAAACTGGCTTCCTAAAGTGCTTAAACAGTTCGTCAACAAGTACCCCCAAGCAAAAATCTCGCTCATGACAGGCTGGAGCAGCGAGATTTTGAGGACGCTTTACGAAGGTGAAGTCCATGTAGGGATCACTCGCGGTTCCGCCGACTGGAAGGGACCGAAATATCACCTCTTTGAGGATCGTCTGTACTTGGTAGACAGGGAGATACGCAATATTGAAGATGTACTGAAGACAGACAGGCCATTCATCCAGTTTAAAAGTGACTCGAATTATTACCAGGAAATTCAGGACTGGTGGCATCGGACGTTTCAAACGGTTCCAAAACGGACCATTGTGGTTGATCAGATCGAGACATGCAAACAGATGGCATATAACGGAATCGGATATGCGATTTTGCCTGCCATCACTTTGGACAGCCTGGATAATAATTTGTTTAAGATCCCGCTTCTGGAAGACAGCGGGGCACCGATTAAACGGGATACATGGCTTCTTGGCTACGAATCTGCGTTCGAACTGGGGCAGGTCAATGCCTTCCTTGAGGTGGTGCGGGAATATAATCAAAACAATTTAAATGGATAGTCTTACAGGCAGTGGGCCGCTTCCCGATGATGGAGCGGTTTTTTTAGTTCTTTTTGACAATTAATTTTCCAATAAGGACCAATTGATTCAAAAATATTGTAAGATAAGAGAAACAATGGATGCCATATGGCATCTATAGAACTTTTTCGGGTTACATTCGTCAAATACATATGAAAGAGCTATCAAGGGGGACAAAGATGAAACGACTGAAAATTAGGGCAACCTGCCTGCTGCTTTTTTTGCTGATGTCCAGTTTGCTGGGGGGAGCCCAATCACTGGCCGCAGACAAGGAATTGAAAATCAAGATTGATGAGGGATACAACGGAAAAATAAAAAGCGGCCGGGGGTATCCGATTAAGGTGACCTTGACCAATGATGGACCAGATTTCAGCGGAGACATGCTTGCCAGTTTTGCCTCGGCTGAAAATATGGGTGGTGCCAGAGCCGTAAGGATTGACCTTCCATCCGGCTTAACTAAGACCTATGAGGTAAGCCTGCCTGGATACAATGAGCACATGTACAATCCGTACCAGCAAAATAGAGCAGGGATCATTACGGTTTATGAAGGAGATTGGAAAAAAGGCAAAAAGGCGAAGCTGTCGGGCAAAAACCAGCTGAGACCAAACCTCATCAGCCAAGATGAGGTGACGATTGGCCTCCTAAGTGAAAATCCGGACCGCATGGTCGCACTGAAGCTTGCCACGATTAGCGGGCGATCCTCCCATGTAGTGGATCTTGCGAAGGAGTCTGTTCCGGCAGAGGCGGAGGGCCTGGATTTTTTTGATTATATTGTGGTTGACGACTTCCCGCTAACTGTCTTATCAGAGGAACAGCAGGCAGCCGTCCTGAAGTGGGTGGAGGAAGGGGGAATTCTGCTTGCCGGAGGTACTGCAAAAAGCCCATCCCAAGGGTGGGGATTGCTTGAGCCCATGCTCCCTCTTGCCATAGAACGCGCAGGTGAGATAAAAGACCTCTCATTTCTCACTATGCAAGAGGATGAGAAGCTTGCTGCGGAATCGCTTGCCATCCGAGAAGGAACCCTGCGCAACGGAGCCGAAGCAATCAATACGGTTGAGCATCGGCCTATTGTCGCCATGAAGCAAGCGGGAAGAGGGGAAGTGTGGCAAACCTCCTTTTCTCTTGGGGAGGAACCGCTATCTTCCTGGCCTTCTTATTCAAAGTGGCTGGGCTCTTTATTGTCAAAAAGCTACGATATCAGCTCCGGCATTTATTCAGAAGGAGTATATCCCAGCTTGTATCACAGCATCGGCAGTGAAAACGAGTTATTCTCCGCATCACAAATTTCACCGCTGTTCCTGGTCATCGTCATGGTCATTTATTTGATATTGGCCGTTCCTGTTCTGTATGTCATTTTGAAGAAAAAGGATAAAAGAGAGCATGCATGGTGGATTATTCCTGCACTATCCGTTCTTGTCTCAACCCTCATTTTCGGAATTGGTGCCAAGGACAGGATTGCCAGCCCGAGATTGGCCGAGTCCGGAATTTTCAAAGCGGATGGAGAAGGCGGACTGAACGGTGTTTATGCCGCTTCCATTCTCACCAACAGGGGAGGGGATTATCAGCTGTCGTTGCCAAAGGATGGTTTCGATGGGGTTCCGGCTTATGATGTCCAAGACATAACGGCCGATAATAGCGTGAAGCTGGCTGTAATAGGTGAGTCTGTACAAACGAATGACTATCATTTTCGTAATGTAGAGTTTTGGTCTACCAGAAGCTTGGTAGGCAATGCAGGAATGAAAGATAAAGGTCAGTTTACGATTGATCTGAATCAAAAGGAGAAAAAGCTGACGGGAATCATTGAAAATCAGTTTTCATTCGATTTTGAAGAGACTTTTCTGTGGACAGGAAGAGAAGTAATCAATCTCGGGCCGTTGAAAAGGGGTGGAACGATTTCGGTAAGCAGGCAGCTCAGCAGAAACTTTATGACTGGACCTGCCGAAGGCCATGATCTGTATTCCCATGTCACTGGAGCAAATGCACTCAGGCTGAAGAAGGAAGTAATGGCCGATGCCATTCTAAATCTGGGACTGACCAAGCAGGGGAAAACCAATGAACCCATCATTTTCGGTTTCACCAAAGCTGATTTGATGAAGGCTGATTTAAAGGGCAAAAAGGAAAAAAACGAGCGCCTTTCTTTGATTTTTCAATCATTTAAAGCAGAAGGTGATATTAGAGGTGCGTTCTCTCTAAAAAATGAATCGCTGAAAATAGATCTTGATGCCATTGATGGCAGCGTTGTAGAAACGATGGATTCATATAACCAGATCGGTTTGGAAAATGGTACATACGAAGTGGCTTTTACTTTGCCCGAACAGTTGGACCTTGCCAAAGCCAGCTTTGATTCCATCACATTCGATACATTAGGCTATGCTTTTTTAGAAGTCTGGATCCTGGACCAAACAAACAACCAGTTTGTACAAATAGCCGGAGGAAGGGATGAGCTGGAAGACCGCCCTGAGAGATTTGTCTCTTCCAAAGGAGAAATCAAGGTAAAAATGGCCAAAAACGCCCCT
>DATBUB010000248.1:0-10754 GCA_036516555.1 Bacillaceae bacterium | reverse complement strand
ATTCCTGACCGGAAAGCAGTCGGTGTCCGGCCCTCCAGCTGACGGAACTTGGCGTTGAAATAAGTTTGATGGGTATAGCCGGTGAGGCGTGCAATTTCATCCAGCGGCAAATCGGTCTCCTGCAGCATCCTCTTCGCTTCCCTCATTCGGACTTGGTGAAGGGTTTCCCTGAATGACTGGCCCGACTCTGCCGCGAATCGGCGGCTGAGGGTGCTTTTATTCATGCGCAGGGCTTCTGCACATGCCGAAAGGTTCCACTGGGCATCCCAATAATTTGATTCAATCATAGATTTTACTTTTTCAACAAGGGACCGCGGCCCCTCTGGAATATGTTCATGGCTGTGCATGAGCATTCTTGTGGTAAAAGCAATCAGCTCCTGCACAATTTGATAGACGACAGGCTTCCGGACAATGTACTGAAAAACTTCATGGTAGGCATTTTCCCATTCGGCTGTCTGGATTTGATACGATTTCATGTACCTCCGGATTTGGGCCAGCACGCTCGTAAGGCGGATACGGACCATCTCGGGATCCGGATAAGGTCTGGCATAGGTCAAAAACTCATGTTCGACCCACTCCCTCACAGCTTTGGAATCGCCTTTTTCCAGCATCTCAATCCATTCCCTTTGCTCCAAGGGAGTCAGAAACGGATCTAGATGGCGCCATTCGTCCTGTTCATGGTCAGCAAGAATAATATCATAGCCTTCAAAAAAGATTTCTTCCGTCAGTCGCTTCGTTTGTTTATATGAATCTTTCAGAGAGCCACTGGCAGAATTTGAATTGATGACGATGGCCAGCGGCTCGCCGGTACGCTCTTTCCAGCGCGCAAGGAACGTGTGCAGCTCCTCTTTTAACAACGTCTCTTTTCGCGTTTCCTGAACATATAGGATAAAGTCCGACAAGGCGAAGATCTGGTTTCTTTCTGTAAACGGATACCGGTTCAGCGCCTCGTATACAAGAGGAAGCGTGTTGGCATGCGGAGTCAGAAAAGCCACCATCGCAACGGCATTCGGATGGACATGGTCTGCCAGGAAAAAATCTGAATAATCAATGGCATGTTCACTCAATTGTACAGGCTGCCCGGCCGGGGAGCGCCTTTCCTGATTCCTTATTTCAAAGCGGATTTGCTGAATTCTTTTGATTAGTTCGCCGGGCGAAAATGGCCGGAAGAGCACATCCTCTGCGCGGAATCGGAGTCCCCGGTAGGCAGTTTGGAACATCCTTTCAGAGGAGATCCCCAGCCACCGGAATTTATTTTTTTGCAAAAATTCGCCAAAGGATTCATCCCCTTGTGGCCATCCATCCATATCTAAGATGACGAGGTCCGGTGTATCGAGCTGAAGAGAGTCCATAAACGCTTCTTTGGATTCCCATGCCGTCAGCTTGACCCCCGTTATATGTGATTCAATGACCCACCGGATTCCCTGTGCTTCCAGCTGGTCTTTTGCCAAGACATGTATGTTCAAAACTGCCACCCCCCACTCTCCTTTAATAATAGCAAAAATCACTGCGGTACTGCACTTTCCTTTATTTTGAAAAAACTTGTTTCCCGCTTAACTTTTTCATTCCGTGGTAAGTAAGTAAGAAAAGATGGGAACCGAAGAGATAACTGGAGGCTGATGGAATGATTTATTTGGACACGGTGATAAAGCTTGTTCTTGGTTTGGTCGCATTGATTACGGTGACCCGCCTTCTCGGAAAAAAAGAAATGGCGCAAATCACGCCATTTGATTTTGTATATGCACTTATACTCGGAGCTCTTCTTGAAGAAAGTTTATATGATGACAAGATAACGATTTGGCAAATGCTTTTTGGTGTAGCTGTGTGGGCGGTCCTTATTTATATTGTCGAAATCTTGGCGGAGAAAAACGAATTCATGAGGAAACTGTTGAAAGGAAATCCCTCGGTTATTGTAAAAGACGGCCAACTGGATCTAAAAGCCTTGCAGAAAAATCATCTGGAAATGGAACAGCTGAGGACCATGATGCGGAAACAGGGTGTTTTCTCATTCAGTGAAGTGAGGGATATGTATCTGGAACCGGGCGGCAGCATCAGCATCAATAAATATTCGGCCACAGAACCTCCAACTGCCTCTGCACTGGGCATCGATGTACCGGAAAACCCGCCTTCCATCCTGCTTGTGGATGAAGGAGAAATCAGTCACGATGATCTCCGCTTTACCGGAAAATCCCCTGAGTGGCTGAAGGCCGAGCTTGAAAATGAAGGGTACCCGGACATCGGAAAAATTTTTATGGCCGAATGGAACGAAAAGGACGGTTTCTTTGTCCGGACGTATGAAGAGTGCAGCGGAAAACATGAGTGACCTTATTTTATATTTGCTATGGCGGAGGTGACGAGGGAATCCTGGTCGCCTTCTTTTGAGAGATACTCCCGCTTGATTTCACCATAGCCCTCCGCAATATATTTGCGAATAATGGATCCACCTTCATTCTTCTTCTCAACCACAATGACGTTGGAAAACTTTCTGAGCGGTGTTTCAATGTCTGCCGACTCACTGATTACCGTCCATCCATCAAATGTGCTCCCTTCCGTTAAAGGAATCTGCAAATACGTATAAAGAGGATTCATTTGTTCCAGCTCTTTTTCAGATGGCATAAACGTATCATAGGCTTCTCCCTCCTCTTGAATCACGGTCACTTTATCCTCATCAATACGAAACGTCCGGAGCATGACCGTTCCGCCATTATTCTCATACACATTTACATACCGGCCATAAAGCCATTGCGTTTTTGTCGTGTATGATGCATATTCATTGCCCTCCCCCAGGAACTCCGCTTCAGTGCCGTCTTTCATAAAAAAAACCTTGAAATCCGCTGTTTTTTTGGCTTCTTCCTGTTTTTTGGACTTGTCTTCCGTTTGCTCCTTGGACGGATTTCCTTTCTCGCCGCCCTCCTCCTGTACCTTATCTCTCTCTGATGGTTCGGGTTCTGCTTGCTGTGATCCGCAGGCTGCCAGCAATAGTAAACCCAATAATGCTATCCTCTTCTTCAAGACCATCGCCTCCTCTTTAATAACATTGACGGATGAACCCTTACATTTGTTACTTTCCATTAACTTTTGCATTTTTGGTAAAGTTATTGCATAAACCCTATTTTTGTATACTTCTTCGGTGGTCAGGTTCAGATACTCCAATAGCTGAAGAGATTTTGAGGAAATGTCTGCATTTTGAATTTGTTATGATTGGGCATATCAACAATCGGTAATCCATCAATGCCTGAAGGTGTGCATGTATATTTTTGTGAAAACAGACCGTACAAGTCCACTCTTTCTAATGGAGGAAGAGTTCGTTATAACAACGGAAAATCAAGCGCCTGTTCACCCCAGTACCCAGCTTTGGAGATGGCAAGGTCTTTTCCTATTCTCTCTGGCCGGAAGGTGCAACGCAATCCTTCGCAACAGGGCCTCTGGCCTCCAGCTTTAAAATTTTTATTGGCACTCCCCGTTTTTTCTTGATCATTTCATCACCTCTTTTTGTAGTTATCCTTAATCTTCTGTTATCAATTACCTAAGTCCTGCATAATATTTTATTTTGCTGCCATTTTAGTTGATCTTCTAGCACTTATTTTCGGAAACCCGTCTTTTGTGTCCATATCTGGCCTGATACTGTCCGCTCCGGCCCGAATACTTTCCGCTGACACGGCTTTACTGCCCGCTCAACGAAGTTAACTGGCCAGTGACTAAAATTCAACGCAGTTCAGGGCGGTTCCTTATCTGGAAAACATGGCCTTCCACACACCCAAACAAAAAACAACCCCGGACCCAACTCGGGCCCGAGGCTGCCAGCTCAATTATCCCAAGAACATTTTGATGGCATCAATCAAGCTGTAGATACCAAGTCCTGTGCAAATCAGGACAACGACAGTTCCAATAATGTTTTGCAATGGGGTATTGACCATATTTCCAAGCCTTCTCTTGTTGTTGATGATGATCAGCAGCAAGAAGGCGATGAATGGAAGCAGGATTCCGTTGATGGCCTGCGCAAAGATGATGACGGAAACAGCTTTAAAACCAGTTGTAGATGAGATGATACCAAATACTGTAATACCTGCAAATACAGCTTTGAATCGCTTATCCTTCATACCGTTTTCCCAGCCAAGTACTCCGGCAATCGTATAGGCTGCTCCAAGCGGACCGGCAAGTGCAGAGGAAAGACCTGCTGCAAATAGACCGACGCTGATGAACACTTTAGACCAGTCGCCAAGGATTGGCTGAAGCTGAAGGGATAATTCCGCAACACTTTGAACGTCCATTCCACGGATCATGGTTCCGGACGTAATCAGGATGGCAGCTGTGATCAGACCGCCCACACCGATGGAAACCGCGATGTCCAAACGCGCCTCTTTCAAGTCTTCTGGTTTGTTCCAGCGGTCTTTTACCGTAGCGGCATGCAAGAACAAGTTATAAGGTACAACCGTTGTACCAATCAACGCAATGATGGTAATGATGGATCCTGTTGGGATGGAAGGGATGAAAGCCCCTCTGAATACTTCGCCCAAATCCGGTTGAGCCACAATCATCGTAGTGATAAAGGTTACGCTCATAATCACAACAAGCACAATCATAAACTTCTCGACAACTTTATAAGAACCTTGTAAGGCAAGAATCAAAATGATGATTCCAAGCAGCGGACCAAGCACTTTTTGAGGAACTCCCGTGATAGTGGCGAGTCCAAGCGAACCTCCAAGAAGGTCACCTGTAATGTAGGCCGCACTCCCGATACCGATTGCAACCATGACTAAAGCCATTGTTCCATATTTTAAAATAGGATTGGAAAATTGCTCTGTAACAGCTTCACCGAGACCTTTTTGGGTAATGATCCCCAGCCTCGCACTCATTTCCTGCAACACGATGGTGGCAATGATGGAGAATACGACTGCCCAGAGTACAGCGTATCCATAAGATGCCCCCGCTTTAGTAGCACTTGTAACCGTACCGGGTCCAATAAAGGAAGCTGTAATGATGGCTCCCGGACCAATAACCTTCAGCTTTTCTTTCCAGGATTTTTTTCCTGTGTCCAATGTTTGTTGTCCCATGTCTCCCGTTCTCCCCTAACTGTAAATTTGTGGATCATACCTAGAAGATGATAACAATTCTCCTAAATCCTTCATAAAGCGCTTTCACAACCAAAAATAATACACTGTGCGCTTTTTCAAAGTGTTGTAGCCCTGTATCGGACTACAACCGTATTTCTTCAAGGTAGTTATAAATCGTTTGTTTGGAAACTCCCAGAATATCACTGATGCGGTCAACGGCTCCATGGATCAAAAAAGCGCCGTTTTCTTCGAGGTTTTTAACGAATAAGACTTTCTCCTCTTTTTTCATATCAGCGATGGGAACCCCAATATCTCTCAGGGTGCTCTCAATCAGATTTTCAAATACCTCTTCCACCGTTTGGGCATAAGATTCTTGCATTGGCTGCCCGATCCGATCCACGTCGCGAGCGACGGAGAATTCACTGATAATCGAATTGACCATTGAAAATGCCGTGATATCGAAGTTTATTCCCAAAAAGCCAATCACTTTGCCATGATTGTCCCTGATAAAAGTTGTAGAAGTTTTAATGAACCTTCCATCCCTCGTTTGGGCTGTAATACCAAGCATGTCCTTTATATCATCCCCCTGGCGGCGAAGCTCTCTTACAATGACTTCTGTTGTGGGAGCGCCAAGCTGCCTGCCTGTCACCCTGCCCGTAATGTATATTAGGGAAGATTGCAGATTCTCCAAGTTATGGATGACAACTTCGCAGTTGCTGCCAAATGTCGCTGCAATCATATCCGCCACAGGGATATACTGTTTAAGGATTGATAATCTTTCATTATCTGAAGATTTCATGAATTAAAACCGCCTGTATTTCTTAAAATATTTTTAAGTCATATAGCTCGACCAAATCCTGAAGAAGGCGAACGCCCATCACGCTATTTCCATTTGCATCGATGGCAGGGCCATAAACTCCCACTCCGCATCCTTCCGACAAAATGTTGGTATTGCGGCTTGAAGGAGGGATGCTTGCCATAATGCCCCCAGATACCCCGCTCTTTGCCGGGATTCCGACAAACGCTGCAAATTTACCGGAAGAATTATACATCCCACAGGTAAACATCAATACTTTTGCAAGCCGGGCAATGGATGTTGGAATCAGCTGTTGTTTCTTGATGGGGTCATAGCCGTCCTGAGATAGGATCAAACCAATTTTCGCAAGGTCAAGGGCGTTGATTTCAATGGAGCAGAGCTTAATATACGCGAGCAGCGTCTCTTCCACTCCGCTGGCCAATAGTTGATTTTCCATCAAAAAATTTGCAAGGGCGCGGTTCCGGTAAGCCGTTTCCCATTCCGAAGAGAAAACCTTTTCATTGATTCCCACTTCTTTATCAAGAAGGTCGGACAGCAAATCCGTAACGCTCGAAACTTTTGCCTCATAGCCTTCACCCGGAAGCAAAGAGGCCACTGTCAATGCACCTGCATTGATCATCGGGTTGTATGGCTTTGTCTGATCTTTGAGCTCGAACCGGAGAATCGAATTGAACGAATCTCCGGTTGGCTCAACATCTACCCAGTCAAGGACGTTTTCTGTCTCATGATGCATACAAGCCGCGATAAATGAAATGACTTTTGAAATGCTCTGGAATGTAAAAGACGGTGTGCAATCCCCGGCCGTATAGCTTGTCCCGTCAGGGAGCAGCAGTGCGATGGATAAATGGGTGGGATCCGCCTTTTTCAATTCCGGAATATAGGAAGCGCATTCCCCATAAACATGTTGTTTATAATAGGAAATTTTGTCGCTTAAAAAATTTTTCAATTCACTTTCTGGAGCTAATTGATAAATTCCCATTGTCCACACTACCTATACATCAAATTATTTTTTGTTTTGTTGGTTGATGGCATGTCCAGCCAAAGCATAAAGAATGATGGTAGAAGCCAAGTGAGCAGAAAATTGGTTAGGATCTTGCTGCGGATAAACTTCCACAAAGTCCATACCAATGATTCCTTTTTTCGTAAACTCATGTACGAGTGTCAGCAATTCATAAGAAGAAAGGCCATTTCCGTCAACAGGTCCGCCCGGGTTGAATGCAAAGTCAAGAACGTCACTGCAGATGCTCAAATATACGCAGTCAACATCTTTGCTTGCCATTTCATAAATTTCGTTGGCCGTTTCTACAAGGTCTTTTTTACGGATATCATTGATTGTAACGGTCACCGCACCAGCTGCATTGGCAAGTTTGCCGCTGTCCGGTTTATTTCTTGGTCCATGGATTCCAGCATGGATAAGGCTTTCATTTCTGACGCCTTCCTGTTCATATAACCTTGCGAAAGGAGTAGATCTGGCAAATTTGTCGCCATTATAATGAGGCATATTGTCATAATGAGCATCCAGGTGGATGATACCGACTTTTTTGCCTGTCTCTGCTAACGCTTTCACGATCGGGTACGTTACCCCATGGTCTCCGCCCAATCCGATGATGAATTTCCCGCTTTGCCAAAGCTTGCTCGCAAAGTTTGTAATTCTGTCCATTGTTTCTTCTACATCTGCAGGTACGACATCCACATCGCCGATATCGCCTAATTTAATGTGTTCGAATACATCAATATGGTCTAGTTCAGGCAGATAGCCGCTGTATCTCGCGGAACAAAGACGCATGACTTTTGGACCAAGCTCGCACCCTGTATAGTTTCCCCAGGTAACAGCGCCTTCCCAAGGAATACCGTACACGACAGCATCCACATTAGACATATCCTTGCTCTTAGAAATATTCTCTGCGCCTAGTAAACATGGTGTATTTCCATAAAGCTTTTCTGTAGACATATTGATTCATTCCTTTCTGCATTTCAGTGGCAAAGTGTATTTATATACATTCAAAGATTAAGTCTTTTTTGAAAAAAAGTCAATTTATTTTTTATTTACAGTCAAAATCTTTCATTTGCTGTAAAATCCTGCATAGCTTTCTGCATTGGTGCTGAAAGGCCTTTTATTCCAACTGTTTTACATAAAATGGCCCCAAAGGCTCCCCAAGGGTTGTGTATAAAAGTCAATGTGTTTTTTTGAAAAATATACAAATTATTATTCATTATTTGGACCAACAGGAAAAAAGTCCTTCTTTTAGAGTATTGAAACCTGTTTCACCCCCTTTCCGTCTAACGTGTAATGAAATGTGGGGAGGGCCAAAAATGAATGTTGCATAATATAAACAGCTTCATGGATGAGGATGGACAAGATTCTTTCTGCAGTTTGGTTGACCAGTTTGGCGAGGATCTGATGCGGCTCGCGTATACGTATGTCAAGGATCACTCAGTTGCAGAGGATATGGTCCAGGATGTCTTTCTGCGGGCATTCGAAAAGAGAAACGACTTTCGCGGGCAATCCTCCTGCAAGACTTATCTTTACCGGATAACGATCAATCGATGCCACGATTATTTAAGAAGCTGGACGTATAAAAATGTCATGATTTCAGAAAAAATATTCGCCCTGTTTCAAAGTTCGGATAAAGTGGAGGCACAAGTGATACGCAACCATGAAAACCACATGATTGGCAAAAAAGTCTTCTCTCTTCCCGTTAAATACAGAGAGGTCCTGGTTTTGCACTATTATAAGGACATGTCAGTCGAAGAGGTCGCCGATATCCTGGATTGCTCTGAAAGCACTGTGAAAACGAGACTGAAGCGCGGACGGGAAAAGCTGAAACAAAAGCTTCTGGAAGAAGGGGAGGGGATTCTGGATGAATCGGCAAATCAAAGACGGGATTAATGAATTTATCGGGAAAGAACCTTTAATGGATTCCCATACCCGTGATCGGGTACTGACCAGCCTGGAGGCCGGAAGAAAATCTGTCATAAAAAAAAGGGGGCGCCCCTTCCTTCATGCTGCTGTCATTGCGGCAGCCATCAGTGCCTTTGTTCTAATTGCCGTGTCTGCCCGTCCTCCTGTCCCTAAGAACGATGCCGCACCATTAACTGTTGCGGGCAGCCTTGAAAAAGATATAGAGGGCTTGAAAACGAAGCTGATGCTTTCTGAGAAAGCGCGGACACGGCTCGATCAGGAAATCCTGAAACTTCAGGAGGAAAATGGGGAACTAAGAACAAGGTTCAATCTTGATGAACATTTTTACAGGGCAGGCGGGATCATGCTGGAGAAGGCAGGATTTGGCGGAACGGTCGAGGACTTTAGGGCAGAGCTGATGAAGCAGACAGATCTGATACCATACGAAGGTATACTCGGAGGCACAATGGGCTTTCGCGAAGAAAACATTTTGGTTCTTTCCGATAAATATGTCTATGCCATGATTGATGATGGGCACTATATGGGTTATATGCTTCTGACATATGAAATAAAGAATGGCAAAGTGGCAAAGTGGACCGTGACGGAAACCGGACTTAACTAATGGATAAAAGGGAAGAAGACCGGCCTTTGGACCTTGCAGGTTCCACGCCGGTCCCGTCTACCCTTACTGCTCCCCTTCGTTCGTGCCTCCATGGTTATACCAGTCCCGCTTGTCCTCGGGGTAAAATATTTTTTCTTCTTTAAAAGGAAACAGCTTCATCTCTCTTGCTTTTTCTCCATGCTCGGTCATGATTTCATGAAATATTTGATCGGGCGTTTTGCCTCTAGTGTCCACATTCAGTTTTTCTGCCGCCCTGTAAATCATTTTTTCCCTTACTTCCGTTGCCAGCTCACGGATGTCTTTGCCTTCCGTTTCGATCCCGAGTTCTTTTGCCTGCTGCTTGATCGTGACCTCATGAACTTCCCGCGCAAGCTCTTTCAGGTCTTTTCCCTCTGTTGAAATTCCCAATTCTCTTGCGGACTGTTTGATTTTTGCTTCCTTTACTTCCCTCATGATTTGCTTATTGTCTTTTCCTTCTGTGGAAATGCCCCATTCCTTGGCTATCCTCTCTACCCACGCTCTCCGCACTTCTTTTGCAATGGTATCGATATCTTTTCCTTCTGTCTCGATTCCAAACGCTTTTGCCTGTTGCTTGATATGGGCCTCCATCACTTCCTTACGCAGCGTGTCCATATCCTTGCCTTCCGTTTCAATGCCTAATTCCTTCGCGTGCTGCATAAGCATATCGCGATTCCGGTATCCATGTTTATGGGCATAATGCCCTTCGGCAGAATAATCGCCCTTATAAAGCCCCTGATCCGCAACTGCAGCAGCCGATGTCATTCCTGCCGCCCCCCAAACAAGACCGAGAGCTGTTATGTACGCTATCAACTTCTTTTTCATGTTGCTTTTCCTCCTTTTGCATTGTGTTTATGCAAGTATTAGCATGCCCGATCTTCACTGATAAATGAGGAATAAATGGGAGGGGTCCGCACTGTCCATAAAAAAACTGCCATGCAGGGTGCACAGCAGTCTTAATTTCCCTTTTAAGAGGGAATTCGTATGATGAATGTAGTTCCTTTTTCTTTTTCGCTCTCCACTTGGATATCTCCATCATGCAGCATGACCAATTGTTTCACGATGGAAAGACCCAATCCAAATTCACCAAACGGATTGGCGGTACGGGAAACAAGTGCTTTGTAAAAGCGCCCCCAAATTTTTTCAATTTCTGCAGGGTCAATGCCAATTCCGGTGTCCTGTATTTCGATGACAGCACCTTCATTGTCCGTTCTGCCCCTTAAAAAAATCTTCCCGTTTTCCGTGAATTGGATGCTGTTTTTGGCAATGTTGATCAAAATTTGAGTCAGCCTGTCGTAATCGGCATATACGAAGTCATCCTGATCTGCCTCCACAACCATG
>DATBUB010000247.1:0-7872 GCA_036516555.1 Bacillaceae bacterium | reverse complement strand
ATAGGAACACCTAAGGATTTGGAAGGTGTCAGGGCCAACGGTGCCGAAGGGATCGGCCTGTACCGAACTGAGTTTCTTTATATGGGAAGGGATCAGCTCCCGACGGAGGATGAGCAATATCAGGCCTATAAAGAAGTGCTGGAGGGAATGGAAGGCAAGCCTGTCGTAGTCCGAACCCTGGATATAGGCGGAGACAAACAGCTGCCATATCTGGACTTGCCGGACGAGATGAATCCTTTTCTGGGGCACCGCGCAATACGTCTGTGCCTTGACCATCAGGAACTTTTCAGAACCCAGCTAAGAGCACTGCTGAGGGCAAGTGTACACGGCAATTTGAAGATCATGTTCCCGATGATTGCAACCCTGGATGAATTTCGTGAGGCAAAGACCATCTTGCTTGAGGAAAAATCCCGCTTGCAAGAAACCGGTGCGGGAATTTCCGATCTGATTGAACTGGGGATCATGGTCGAGATTCCTTCTACAGCCATTCTCGCCGATCAATTTGCCAAGGAAGTTGATTTTTTCAGCATAGGTACAAATGATCTCATTCAATATACCATGGCGGCCGATCGGATGAATGAACGGGTCTCTTACTTATACCAGCCGTATAATCCCTCAATATTGAGATTGGTCAAAATGGTGATCGATGCAGCCCATGCTGAAGGAAAGTGGGCGGGGATGTGCGGGGAGATGGCCGGCGACGAAATCGCGATTCCGCTGTTGCTTGGACTAGGCCTTGATGAATTCTCCATGAGTGCCACCTCCATTTTGAAAGCCAGAACTCAAATGAAAGATCTTAGCCAAAAAGAAATGAAACACTTGGCGGAAGAAGCGTTACATAAACAAACGGCTGAACAAGTTGTTCAACTTGTAAAAAAAGTCACCAAAATGTAACTGAAACGTAAACATATGGGAGAGTATGAAGACAGAACTGGTGGTATAGAATAGTAATCATGATTGATTTGACTTTCTACCAGTCATTTCATTCTCATTTTTCCCCCTTTTTTGCCGGTTGGCCCATTGGGCCCCGGCCTTTTTTTTGTCTGAAACACCGTTTAGCCCCTATCCGTGCAGGCATGCTATAATGTAAGAAAATTAAGGCAAAGGGGGTTTTTTTGATGGAAATGGGTTTAAAAGGGAAAACTGCACTGGTTATGGCTTCCAGCCAGGGGCTTGGCAGGGCCATAGCTGAACAGCTTGTCAAAGAAGGCGCAAATGTAATGCTGGCCAGCCGAAATGAGGAAAAACTCAAGCAGGTCAGAAATGAATTGGCGGCAATGGGAACAGGAAAAGCGGAATATACCGTATGTGATATCACGAATAAACATGACATCCACCTTGCAGTCCGGAGGGCAGCTGACATCTTTGGAAGGCTGGATATCCTGGTAAACAACGCAGGGGGTCCGACAGCAGGAGGTTTCGAGGATATAAGTGACGAGGAATGGCATAAATCCTTTGAATTGAATTTGCTTTCTTATATCCGGCTTGTCAGGGAGGCTCTGCCTTATTTGAAGAAGCAGGGGGGCCGGATTATCAATATTGCCTCTATATCCATTCGGGAACCGATACCTGGGCTGATTTTGTCCAACACCTTCAGATTGGGGATTGTGGGCTTGGCAAAATCACTTGCTGAAGAGTTGGCCCCTTACGGAATCTTGGTAAACACGGTAGCACCTGGAAGGATTTTGACGGAACGCATCCAGGAGCTGGATAAGGCGACTGCAGCCAAAAAAGGAATGACAGTCGATGAGGTGGCTGCCGCTGCCAGGAAAAGCATCCCCCTTGGAAGAGACGGAAAACCGGAGGAATTTGCAAGAGTCGTTGCGTTTTTGGCATCTGAAGCGAATACATACATGACAGGAAGCAGTTTTTTTGTTGACGGAGGGAAACTGAGGTCTATATAACGGAAGGGGGATCACAGGCAGTATGGCTACTAAAATTTCTTCGATTGCCTTTATTGGGCTTGGTGTCATGGGCCAAGGAATGGTTCGCAACCTCCTAAAAGCCGGTTATACAGTCAATGTGTATACCAGAACAAAGGAAAAAGCCCAGAGCCTGCTTGCAGAAGGCTGCAAATGGATGGATACACCCGCCAGAGCTGCGGAGGCATCCGACTGTGTCATTACTATGGTCGGATATCCTGGAGATGTGGAGGAGGTATATTTTGGCAGTGAGGGAATATTGTCTGCGGGCAACAGCGGATTGATGGTGGCCGATATGACGACATCTACCCCGACACTCGCCAAGCGGATCTACGAAAAATCAAAAGTTATGGGCGTCCGGTTCCTTGATGCGCCTGTCTCAGGCGGAGATGTAGGGGCCAGGAATGGTACGCTGTCAATAATGGTTGGCGGAGACAAAGATGCATTTGATGATATGATGCCTGTGTTTTCGGTGCTGGGCAGCAATATCAAATACCAGGGAAACGCGGGCTCCGGACAGCATACGAAAATGTGCAACCAGATTGCCATTGCCACCAACATGGTTGGTGTAACTGAAGCCGTTGTGTATGCAAAAAAAGCGGGCTTGGATCCCCAGCTTGTGTTGGAATCAATCAGTGCTGGTGCAGCAGGAAGCTGGTCTTTGTCCAATCTTGTGCCCAGGATGCTGAAGGAGGATTATTCACCTGGATTTTTCATTAAACACTTCGTCAAGGATATGGGCATCGCCATTAAGGAAGCGGATCATATGGGATTGGAATTGCCTGGCCTTACCCTTGCCAAAAAAATGTATGAAGCTCTTGCCGAAAGCGGAGAAGAAAATAGCGGTACACAGGCATTAATCAAATATTGGACTGAATAAATTGACAGCCATGCCGATATAAAAGGCATGGCTGTTTTATTTTGCACCTGTGAAGAATTTTTTGTATAGAGAGGAAGGTGCCCAGTGGTAGAAATGACTGAAGATAGAATGACAGATGATGTTTCTGCTGAAATTGAAATTATAGAGTTTGTGCTCAAAAGCATTCCTTTCGGAGTCAACGTCCTGAAAGTGAAAGAAATTATCATGCCAGTGCCCGTTGCGCCCGTTCCGCATGCCCATCCATTCATACAGGGGATGATTCAGCTTCGCGGGGAACTGCTTCCCCTTATCAGTTTGGAAAAGGCATTGTGCATGGAGCCTGATCCCGCTCGTGATACCCGGGGAGACAAATTTTTGATCATGGAGTACAATCTGCAGAAAGTGGCTTTTCATGTCCACCAAGTGCCAAGAATTTATAGATTGGGATGGAAAGATGTGCAAAAACCAACAGAGGATGATACGGAATATCATGATCATCTGATCGGTATTGCCGAACAAAATGGAAAGCAGACCCTGCTGCTCGACTTTGAGAAATTGATTGTGGAGATACATCCGGAATCAGGGATTCACCCCGAAAGGATACCGGAGCTGGGAAAACGGGAGCGCTCGATGAAAAAAATTGTGGCAGCCGAAGACTCTCCGCTTCTTCGAAAGCTCATTCATGAGACGCTGTACCACGCTGGCTATGAAGACGTAGAGTACTTTGAGAATGGTAAAGATGCACTGGATTATTTGATGCATTTGGCTGATGGGGACATCGACATCACGGAATCTGTTCAGCTGGTGCTGACAGATATCGAAATGCCTCAAATGGGAGGACATCAGCTGGCTTCGTCGTTGCGTACACACCCTGAACTGTCAAAACTCCCCGTTATTATTTTTTCTTCTATCATAACGGATGAATTTCTCCGCAAGGGAGAAGAGGCGGGCGTCGCCGCTCAGGTCAGCAAACCTGAAATAGGCAAGCTTGTCTTGAAAATAGATGAGGTTATTTTATGACGAAAAAGAGGCTGGATTGGATCCAGCCTCCGCATGGGTATGTTTTGTTTGCTTCTATTAAACAGAAATTAAAAAAAGCTTTCACCCAGTTTTTTAAATTGGGGTTTGTACCGGTTCCCGGTTTTTTGTTTATTGTTGGGATCATTTAGGCCAGTGTATACCTGTAAAAGGATTTTGGCCTGGCTAAGTGACATTCTTGCTTTAGGATTGCGGGAATGCTTGTCAAGATGGCCAAGGTGGGGCAGCTGTTCAAAATCCTGCTTGCATGGAGGAATATGGAAGGCATAGTCTCCGCATTCCACGAGTACATCGGATTGCTGCTGGCTGAATCTTGGATTTCGGGAAAAGTGAAGTCCGACTTTTGTTGCTTTGCCTTCTTTGATCATTTTTTCCAGTGCCACTTTTTTTAGCTTGTATAAAAATCCGGGATCAATGGCTGTTTTGGCGTGCCGGTTAACAGTGAAAATGGCTTGGGAGAGGTTTTTTACAGTAGGCGGTAGCGGAGTGGAATGTTTCGAATGTGAGTCCAAGAACAGCGCTCCTTTCCAGTATTTATTACATCTTTTAGAATTATTAGTATTGTATCACTTCATTCTGCAATTTAAAAGCAACAGCAGTGAATTGGGTGCTTTTGGCCAATAAAAAGGAAAATATTGCACTCTTCGACACTGTCAAAAGTAACGAAGGTCTTTGGCGAAAATTGACGAAAAAGGGTAGAAAGTCTATTCTTTTCTCGAATATATTAGTAAAATGTATAAAGAGAAGAAAATATTACATATTTGGCTAAGAGTCACCAGGGGGATAAAAAGGGATGATGACATGGATCGGATAAATAAATCACCTGGAAGCATAAATGGATTGCCTGCACGGAGATCGGAAAAAATGATGAGCGAAATTTTCCTTCATCATCTGTCTGACATGATATTTATTATGGAAGTGGAGCCCGGTCCGCGGTTTCGTTATTTTTTTGTGAACCAGATGGGCATGGAGTTTGCAGGGCTGAAACAGGAGCATATCGGTCAAATGATGGAAGATGTGCTTCCAAAGAATCGTGCGGATTTCTTGATGCAATATTATTCGAGGGCCCTTCACAGCAATGAACCTGTGGCTTTTATTGAGGAAGCACGCTCCCGTAATGAGCTCGCCAATGTCTTTGAGTCCAGGCTGACAGCGATAAAAAATGAAGATGGGATCATTCAATATATTATATCCGTCACGAGGGACATTCATTGGAGATCAGCTGAAGCTATCAAATATCTTGAGCTTCATGACCAGATGACCGGGTCTTGGAACCGGCAGGCATTGATGGAACATTTACAGATTGAAATTGCCACCTCTTTGCGGGAAGGCAGGGAATTTGCCATTGTCAATATTGATTTGGACCGTTTTAAGCATTTTAACGATTCGTTGGGGCATAAAGCCGGCGACAAGCTTCTAAAGCTGGTGACGGAAAGGCTGATGTCATGGAATAAACCCGGGCATAGGCTCTACAGGCTCGGAGGGGATGAATTTGTAATCCTTCTTTCCGACTCTGACAGAAAAGAGACGGACCGGTGCGCAAGGGAGCTGATTGAACTCTTTGATGTCCCTTTTTGTGTGAACAGCCAGGAATATTATATAACCCCATCCATTGGAATCAGCATGTTTCCAATGGATGGCAGGGACGCAGACACACTCCTGAAGAATGCGGACAATGCATTGTTTTTGGTAAAGGAGAAGGGGCGTGCCCATTACAGGTTCTACCGTTCCTGGATGGCGGATAACTTCCCCAGCTATATTTTGATGGAGGCGCACCTGAGGAAGGCGATAGAGAAAAACGAATTTACCATTCACTATCAGCCCCAGGTCAACTTAAAGAATGGGGAGATCCTGAGCTTTGAAGCACTGCTCCGTTGGAATAACCGAAAGTTCGGAACTGTTTCGCCTTCCCACTTTATCCCTGTTGCAGAAGATACCGGATTGATCATTCCTATTGGGGAATGGGTGATCAGGGAGGTTTGCAGGCAGATTTCCGTATGGCGTTCCAAGGGACATACTGGAATTCGGGTAGCGGTCAACATTTCACCCAGACAGTTTATGGAGCCTAACCTGCCTTCTGTCATTAAGATGGCATTGGAAGAATATGGACTGCCTGCATCCATGCTTGAAATTGAGATTACAGAAGGTGCCATGGAAGATACTAGGGCGACCCTGGGGATTCTCCATCGTCTCAAGGATTTAGGCGTTATTTTGTCAGTGGACGATTTTGGAACAGGCTATTCATCCTTAAACTACTTGAAAAGATTTCCGATCGATATTTTAAAAATAGATCAGTCATTTGTAAAAGAAATCATGGAGAATTACAAGAATGCAGCCATTACCAAGACGATCATTCACCTGGCGCATAGCCTGGGTCTTGAGGTTGTGGCTGAGGGAGTGGAAGAGGAGGTCCAGGCTGACTTTCTGGCGGAAGCCAATTGCGAGAAAGCCCAAGGATATTTTTTCAGCAGACCGGTAAGCGCCGAGCAAATTGAAGAAAAAATTCTTTTGAAAGCCTTTTAACGATGATAAGGAAATGCCCCGAAGAGCCTACCCTAATTTGATTTGGGAAATACAGCTTCTTTGGGCCATTTTTCTTTCTGGCCTGCCTTAGTTTTTCATGTTGAAAACCCGGGGCTACGGGTGTAAGATTAGATGTGTTGGCGGGATGTTTAATGCTCCGCCAGCCAATGTCACTCTGCCGCATGAAGAAAAAAGCTGCCATTTAATACGAAGGAGTTGCCTGCATGCAAAAAAATCATAAGTATGAAGCTATTTTTCTCCCAACCAAAACGGGTTTGGTGAAAATATATATTTATGGATTTAAACCATATGGCTCTTGGGGCCAAGTCTTTGCATCCATCAATAATGTTTCTGTGAACATGAAAGGCTACAATCGCAAGAAAACCATCATCAGAGCATTAGCCAAATTGAACGAGTCGCTGTTAAATAAAAATAAGGATATGTAGAGAGTGGCAGGTGAAAACCTGTTTTTTTTTGTCAAAGAAGGATAATGAGCAAAAGGATGGAATAGGTAAGGTATGCTGGCAATACAAATGAATGACCAATCATTCATAATGTGGGAGGGATTCAATTTGAAAGGAAAAACAGTGATTATTACCGGCGGCTCCAGCGGAATGGGGAAATACATGGCCAAAAAGTTTGCTGCCGAAGGGGCCAATGTTGTGATTACCGGCCGTAATGAGGAAAGGCTTGAAAGAGCGAAAAACGAAATTTCAGAAGATGAAAATAGGATATTGACGATTCAGATGGATGTAAGGGACCCATCAGATGTCGAGAGAATGGTCAGGGAGGCAGATGCAAAATTCGCTTCAATCGATTTCCTTATCAACAATGCAGCAGGAAACTTTATTGTTCCTTCCGAGAAGCTTTCCATCAATGGCTGGAATGCCGTCATTGATATCGTTCTCAATGGCACATTCTACTGTACACGTGAGGTGGGGCTGTATTGGATAAAGAATAAGGTGAAAGGCAGCATCATCAACATGGTTACGACTTATGCCAGCGGTGCCGGGGCAGGAGTGATTCACTCTGCAGCAGCAAAAGCAGGGGTCTTATCCATGACACGAACGCTTGCCGTGGAGTGGGGACGAAAATATGGCATCAGGGTTAATGCGATAGCCCCCGGTCCGATAGACAGGACAGGGGGCGCCGAGAAACTATGGGAATCTGAGGAAGCAGCCAAAAGGACCATTGATAGTGTCCCTCTTGGCAGGCTGGGGGAACCGGAGGAAATCGCAGATTTGGCTTTTTATCTGTTTAGCCCGCAAGCTGCTTACATGAATGGTGAATGCATTACAATGGACGGCGGCCAGAGTTTAAATCAGTTTCCTTTTTGAGGTCAGCTTCCCCCAAGCCGCGTTTTGGTACACTATTCTTCGAAAATAGTAAGATAGTCCCGGATAAACCGCCGGACTGAACGAGGCGGACGGTCAGCCGGGGGTCCTTCTCGAGCGGGGCGATGAAGGCATAGGCCGCCGAGGAGCGCTTCCCGTGGCGGTTCATGAACTGGTAGAAGCCCACGCCGCGCTG
>DATBUB010000246.1:0-3536 GCA_036516555.1 Bacillaceae bacterium | reverse complement strand
TTCTTGGTTATCACTTGCATCTCGGCTTTCGTTCGACTCTTTATTCTCACTCGTATTCTGACTTTCTTGCTTTTCTTTATTTTCATTGGAATTTTTGTTTTGATTATCGGTTGATTCCTGCTCGTTTACATTTTGATTTTCTTTTACTTCGTTGTTTTCCATTTTAATAACCTCTCTTTATCCATGTAGTTGGCTTCTGTCTTCCTTTAATTAGATGACTTCATTTAAACGGCGAATTGCCCCGATTCTTTTCTGCTTGGCAAACCATTTTCCTGAACGGCGTCACTCAATAGCCCAACCGCTTCAGCATAGCGCAGCCATGTATCCACACTGGCAATGACCACACGGGCCTCTACCGTAAGGATTTCAATCCCCACAAGCGATACCCTTACAAACGCATCAATGACAATCCCCTTGTCCAAAATCCGGTCAATGACTTCTGCAAGACTCGAACTATCCGTGCTTTTTTGTACACTCATGCTTTGCCTCCTTTATATTCGTTGTATAGGGAGTAAATTGGACCTATATTACCCCGGGTTTAATCTGTATTTACCTTCACTCAAGGGAAATAAACGAAAACATCTTGCCAACATCCCCAAATTTAAGAAAAATGCCAAAATCTTCATCAACCAGTAACAATGATCCCTTGTTCCAGCTTTGTTTTGCGTTATTTGTTACATTTATTACGTCTCGGTTACGGATGTGAAAATGAAAAAGGACACGAGAGTTCTCCGCTCTCATGTCCTTTTGATGTGAATAAACATATCAGCTATGGAATTTTATCAAAAATGTTGTTCCCTCGTCCCCGGTTTCAATTTCAATGCTGGCGTTGTGGCGGGCGGCGATGGCGTAGCAGACGCCCAGACCAAGGCCGGTGCCGTTATCTTTGGTGGTGAAAAAGGGAGTGCCGAGTTTCTCGAGTATTTCAGGGGGGATGCCTCTTCCTTCGTCCTGGACGGCAAGGACTACATCGTCATCTTCCTTGTAGGTTTTGATCGTCAGAACTTGCCCTGCATCCATCGCTTCCAGCCCGTTCCTGTACAGGTTCATCAGCAGCTGCCGGATTTCACTGCGGTTCAACAGGAGTTTCGGTACATCCTGCGACTCCACTTTAATGATTTTGTTTTGGCTGAACGAATCGACCTTGATCAGCGGCATCATGTCATAAATGATGGTGTTCAGGTCAAGCATTTCCAGATCCGATGTACGTGTATTCCCCATGGAGAGAAACGCGGTAATGATTGAGTTTGCCCGGTCCAGCTCTTCAATCATCAAATCAAAATAACCTTGATAACTCTCAAAATCATCCTCTTTTTTCATAAGCTGCAGGAACCCCCGGACTGTGGTCATCGGGTTTCGGATTTCGTGGCTGATTCCCGCCGCCATCTGCCCGATCAAATCCAGGCTCGACAGCCGCTTCAATTCTTTCTCATACTTTTTCTTCTCCGTTATATTCTTAAACAGGCAGCAGATTCCGTCATCATACGGGTAGGCTACGACCTCGTGCCACATCTCATCATAGGCGGAAGGCACTTCAAATTGGACCGGTATCCGTTCAGTCATTGCCCGGTGGAATTCCGTATACATCACTGTGCCAACCGTTTCAGGAAAGACCTCCCAAATATTAAGGCCGACTACCTCTTCTGGCGCTTTCTTTTGCGGCAAAAATTGGTGTTTATTGACGTAAGTGAATCTCCACTCATCATCCAAAGCGAAGAAACCATCTGTAATTCCCTCGATGACGCTCGTTACTTTCGCATTTGCAGCTGCGAGTTCTTTTGTCCGCTCTTCCACCATGCTCTCAAGCTGATCGACATACTGCAGGTTGGAAAACGTCGGGGCAGTAGCATCCACTATGGATTGTGCCAAACGGATATCAGTTTCTCTGTAATGCTGGATTTTCCCCTCCACATTAACGACCGCGATGACACCCAGCACCTTTCCCATCGACACAAACGGAATCATGAGCAGGCCCTTCATGTCGAAAGCCCGGCAGACATCATGGTTCAGCCTTGCGTCCGCACATACATCCGGGATGGTGATTGCTTTTTTCGTTCTCAAGATCTCCCTGATCAAAGCCTCATAGCTTACATCCATCCATATGCTCCGATGAACCTTTTCCCATTCACCTTCTGCATTCACTTTGGTGGATTTGATGGTTTTCTTGTCCGTCGAATCGAGCAGATACGCTGCAATATGGTGGGTATCCAAAATCTTTTCCAGGTAAGAAAAACATGTATCCAGCGTTTCCTGTACCGACGAACACTTCGACAGATCGCGTGTGACATCCAGCAACAGCTGCTTTTCGCCAATCAGATTTTCCTTCTGTTTCAAGTTACTCGCATTCCGGATGGCGACCGCAGCCATATTCACATACGCTTCCACATTTTGAATCTCGGACTCCGTCAAATTCATAGGGTTTCCGTAGTCAAATAGAAAAACGAGGCCATAGATTTCCTGCCCAAAGGAGATGGGCAGAACCAATAACGACCTGATTTTAAATGCTTTGACCGATCTTAGATCCGGGCGGGGATCTTTGGAGGTATCAGGAATATAAATAGTTTTCTTCGTTGCAATCACTTCTTTGGCCAGCAAATCGGTGTCAGGATCAATGACCTGCGTATCGAGCGTTACACCGCCAATGGTTTCAGGCTTTCCGGCAAATCCCCTGTATGTACCGTCCTCTTGAGGCAAGTAAATGCCAACTGAATTGCATTGAACAATCTCCTCGGATATCGCCCTTGTGACATGCTGCAGCACTTCACGTAACTCTAGTTTCGTATTGATGATTTTTGTAATATTTGCGAGCCGTGAATATCTCGTCTGTTCCCTTACCATTTCCAGCGTCTCCATTCTCGAGATAATAAAATGCACCTCATTGCCAAGGCGATACTATGTTACTACATATATTACCTCTTATTGTACATAGGTTCCTCAAAATTGAATACAGGATTATAGCCGTCTAAGTAAAATACCTTGATAAAAGTAAAAAGAGAAGTGAACCATAGAGGCAGCGGTTGGTGGATTGCGGAACTTTGGGTGGGATTGCGGAACTCCGTGAAGTAATTGCAGAAATTGCAATCAGGATTGCGGGAGTTCCGATTGGGATTGCGGGAGTTCCTGGATAATCGCGGATATTTTAGCCCCGATTGCGGAACTACAGCAAGAATTGCGGACGTCCCGTTAATTGCGGAACTCCGTGAAGTAATTGCAGAACTTTCCACCGGAATTGCAGAAGTCTGGACTATTATTGCGGAAGTTTGCACTTCAATTGCGGAACTTTCTGGGATTGCGGGAGTTCTGATCGGAATTGCGGAATTTCCTGGATAATTGCGGAACTTTTAGCCTCGATTGCGGAACTCTATCAAGAATTGCGGAGCTTCGGCATTAATTGCTTTATATTTATTTTTATTGCGTGAATCTTTACTGAATTGCACCGGATTCCTGCTTAATTGCCCGGATTCCATGCCGGATTGCACTGACTCATGTTTAATTGCAGCGGGTTCCTGCTTAATTGCACCGGCTCACGCGGAAGA